>JAJZZW010000014.1 GCA_021797385.1 Thermoplasmata archaeon
GGCATGACTTCTCATTTTACACAAATATAGATGTAAATGAGGATAATGCAGGGAAGTTAGCTGAGATATACAGGGAGAGATGGGGTATAGAGAACGGATACCTGGAAAAGAAGGATGTAAAGGAGAGGACACATTCACCTGACATGGGTGTAAGGTATTTCCTCTTCTACCTCTCAGTGCTGGTCTACAATATGTGGGTTCTTCTTAATCTTATTAGAAGAATATCAGGCTATGGATGGATTACGCTCATGGACTTTATCATCTCCATGGGAAGAAGGTGTAATATAATTATGAAGGGCAATGGATGATCAACAGTTCCCAATACCACTTTTTCGATTCCATAAGAATCAATAGCTGCCTGATCCATTCATTAATGTTTTAATGAATGTTGAATCAATTGCAAGCACACGCATGTATTTACTGTATACCCTGTAATCATGTGCCCTGATGTATGGATCTAATAATTTATAGAAAAGTTGAATGAATGGAATATATGTTCTATTGTTATTAAGCTTTGACAGCCATGACCTGCTTATTCCATTGTCAATGGAAGTATCGGTTAAATCATAGCCATGCAGTGCACTGTAAATTATGGCATATACATGGTCAATGAATTTAATCCTCTTTGAGTTTATATCAAGATTCATTGATTCTGATATTTCATTAGCAGGTTTATTCAGTATCTTCTTCACTGTTTTCATAATAATTGAAAATTAAATTATCCTATAAATATGACATGGTATGACAAGGGTTAAGTATTGGAAACTGGTAAGATACTTTATATAACGATCTTACTGTTTAATATAACAGATAATTTTATTTTGGGGTGGTGAATTCATGACCAGGATTATAAATAATAGCTATTTAAAAATGAATTTCCTATAAATATGGGCATATCAATAAAAGACAATCTGTCCTTGTGGTTACAGTAGGTCTTGTGTATTATATTCAATAAATATTATTATATCGATTTTCAATATATACATATATGGAGAAATCCGGGAAAGAACTAAAGGTAACAAGAAGAGGCGATATTAAGAACGATGTAATTAATATTTTAAATGAAAATAATACTTTTAAATGGATGATAAATACAGGTGTTGTTAATTATAATTCTTTATCTAGGATAATTCAGGAGGAAATAAAAAAGAAATATAATTATAATCCGAAAATTAATACGATATCAACAATTTTAAGGAAAAATTATAACATGACAAGATTGAAAACTGAAAATAATCCATTTTCTGATATGAAAATCAATATTACTACCGGGCTTTCACTGCTTTCATGTGATTATAGCATTCAAACAATGATGGCCTATTTTCCATATTCCAGGGCCATACGTATAATACCGGGAAACAATACTATGTGGGTCATGATCTCCGGTGAAACACCAGAAAATATCATAAAATCATATCCGGGAAAAATATATGGAGATTTTCTGGAAATTAATATCACCATCGATAGAAATAAAATAAATGAAGATTCAATAAAGACATTTCTGGAAACTTTATCATTTAATTACATTAATGTTTCACAGCTTATGATATCAAAGGATGGTTTTGAATTATTTATCAGTGCCAGTTATCTTGCCAAGGTATTGAAACTTATAGAAACAATAAGGTCAGATAGGTATTTTTAATGTTACACTAATTTTTACTGAAATATTTTAATAATTTATATAGTATGAATAATTCTTTTATTCCTATAATAATCTTATTTAAGATTTATTCTTATAGATAGTCCTAGATAAGATTATTTAAATATCATAATCACATATATAGTTATGTATATATTTTTCCTGGAGTTCGTCGTATTGGGAATAATAGTTGGCGCATTAACCGGTGTCCTCGGTTCAAGTGGTGTGGTTGCCGTTGTTCCTGCCCTAATAATTATAAATTCTGAATTGCCACAGGATGCTATAGGTACAAGCCTATTGATAGACGTTATTACCTCGATCATTGTTGCCTATGTATATTTCAGGAGAGGGAGGGTAAACATAAAAAAAGGAATACCTATGATTATAGGCGCAATAATAGGTTCACAGATCGGTGTCAGGGTGGCTTTCCTCATTCCGCCTGTATATATAAAAATAGGGTTTGCCATTTTCATAATTGCCATGGGCATGTATTCGTTAATAAGGAAGAAAAATCTATCTCAAAATGAAAGCAAGAAAAATATAAAAAATATTAACATCAATGCATACGGGGTAGTTTTAATCTCAATCCCTATAGGGCTTGCAACTGGAATACTTGGGGCCAGCGGAGGAATAATGTTTCTTATTATAGCAATTTTAATACTCAAACTGGATATAAAAACTGCAGTCGGCACGGCAACGTTTGCAATGATAATCTCAGCCTTCTCTGGCACTATAGGATACCTTATTATCGGGCATATAGTAATTCTGGCTGCAATCATTATAGGCATTGTATCCATAATATCAGGATTTATCTTTTCCAGGATAGGAAATAATTTAAATCCCCTGACCACATATAAAATTCTGGGAGTTGTTTTTATGATAGTGGGGGTAGTTCAAATAATTTTGTGAGGGTAAGTTATGATTGTAAAAGAATATAAGTGGATTGCTCTTATTATAATGAGCATTTCGGAGTTAATGGTTATGAGCTTATGGTTCAGTGCATCTGCGGTAGCACCTGAACTCGCCAGTATCTGGGGTATTTCCGGAATAGGTACGCTTATTGTAACCCTGATGGTACAGTTCGGTTTTGTGGCAGGTGCCCTGATAAGTGCATCTCTCGGACTTGCAGATAAAATTAACCCGAGAAAATTGTTTGCATTTTCGGCACTTATGAGTGCTCTATTCACGGTAATGTTTGTTTTTCTATATCATTATTTTTTTATTGAAATGGTTTTGATGTTGTTAACCGGTATCATGATGGCGGGTATTTACCCGGTTGCTGTTTTAATCGTATCAAGCTGGTTTCCATCAAGACGCGGATTAGCCCTTGGTATTGTCATAGCGGGGCTTACACTGGGTTCTGCATTACCACACATAATACTGGATTTGCCATTTATCCGTGAATGGGAGGCACTGCTGGAATTTTCTTCAATGTTATCTCTTTTAGGTGGGGCTATAGTTTTCTTGATCTTGCGGGATAATAAAAAATATATAAACGCACCTAAATTTAAATGGGATACGATTAAACTGATAATCAGAAATAAATCTGTAATGCTTGCAAATTATGGCTATTTTGGGCATATGTGGGAACTCTACGCAATGTGGACATGGATTCCAGTATTTATATTCTCCAGCTTTGCCTTTTATTATACGGGAAGTAAGTTATTATTTATGGTAGGCATTGTTTCATTTTCCATCATTGGTCTCTCCGGAGTTGTCGGGTCCATACTGGGGGGTCTAATATCAGATAGGATCGGACGGACATTATCAACATCAATCTATCTGGGTATAAGCGGAACTTCTGCAGTATTAATAGGTTTTACCTACAGGTCTGCACCATTTATTACAATAATTGTAGGAATTATATGGGGAATAACCGTAATAGCAGATTCGGCACAATTCTCAACAGCAGTTACAGAACTAAGCAATAATAAAATAAGAGGAAGTGCATTAACGTTTCAGATGGCACTGGGCTTTTTAATAACCGTTGGGTCAATTTACGCTATAGATATATTGAGAAATATTGTAGGCTGGCACTGGGCTTTTTCATTTCTATCAATTGGGCCATTACTGGGAATAATTTCAATGATAAGGCTTAGATATAGAAATGAATCTTCATTGATGTGCAATGGTAAAAAATAATTCATAGTTGATTATCAGCGTTATGATAGATTTGTAACGATAGGTTGCTTGATCAAATATGCAACCTTGAATGGGCACAATAGACCCGCATGCATTTATATTCATTGGATATGCTGTATGATTAAGTAGAACCAACCTTAAAAAGAACAGAAATAGCAATGATAACTGGGTTTGAACTTATATGTTTCTGCCTATTAAAACATCAATATGTATTTTTTATAATTTCAACTGAAATATTGATCTTACCACCGATATAATTATTCATGTTGTCAACGCATTTATTTTTAATTTCCTCTACGAATTTACTTTCATATTCAATGGTTTCCATTACTTCAAGCACTGTATTTGAATTTCTGATTCTATCCACAATACTACTATCATAGCCGCAAGAGGATGCCACTGAAGCAAGAAAATTGAAATTTACGCTACTTTTGGATGAATGGAGGTCCATATTGTTGTCCGCCAGTTTTGACATCTTTCCAGGCATACCGGCAACAATAACTTTTTTTATTCCAGCATCCACGGCACGTTTTAACGAGAAACCCAGGAAATCACCGATCTCAATAAACTGCTGATCATGCAGGTCGGGGAATAATTTTTTAACTGCAGAATCACTCCTTCCACCTGTGCTGAATATTAATAGGTCTATGCCCATTCTCGATGCGACTCGTATCCCCAGAACTATTGAGGCCTTCCATGAGGAATCAGAAAATGGTATCACTATTCCCCTGGTTCCAAGTATGGATATACCACCTATTATTCCAAGCTTCGGATTGCAGGTATTTTTTGCAACCTCACGTCCTCCCGGGGCAGATACAGTAACCTTTACACCTCCAGGGATGCCATAAGCTTCTATAATTTCTTCCGCAGCACTGCGGATCATCTTTAATGGAACGGGATTTATTGCAGGATTCCCGGGCTTTATTGGCAAACCCTGTTTGGTAACAGTGCCGATTCCCTCTCCTCCAGCGACTATTATTCCAGGTTCTTCTGTACGTTCTACTCTTGAATATATATTGAGTCCGGTTGTAACATCTGGGTCATCACCCCCGTCCTTTTTAACAGATGCAATGCAGAAGTCTTTCTCTATTCTCTGATTTTCTATCATAAAACTTGCTGTCTTTTTTACAGGGAGATTGATTTCCACATTCTTTACTATTTTTCCTGTTACAAGCATTAAAAGGGCTGCTTTGGTTGCTGCTGTAGCACATGCACCTGTTGTATATCCATATCTTAAATTTGTTCTGTCCGGATTTTCAATATACATGTACATACGCTTCCATGGCATTGAATATGGCAGCAGCAACTGCGGACCCACCCTTTCTGCTCAGATTTGTTATAAAATTTCCCTTGAATGCAAGGAGTTTAGATTTTGACTCCAGTGCAGATACAAAACCAACTGGAACCCCTATGATCAATTCTGGATAGCATGATTTCCTATCCACAGATTCCAGAAGTGATAGAAGGGCCGTGGGTGCGTCCCCTATTATATATACGGCATCAGGATATTCCCTGCATGCCTTTTTTATTGAGATATATGACCTTGATAGTCCGTTATTTTTTGCCTCTTCTATTACATCCAGATCATTAATGAAACATTTTCTCTTTGGATGTCCTGGAATTCCGGCATATACCATGTTGATATCTGTTATTACTATCCCACCATCTCTAATGTACTGGAGAGAATCCTCAAAATGCCGTGAAAACACAAGTGATTTTCCAATCTCAAAATCCGCAGTTGCATGTACGGTCCTTACTATAATATCAGATTTTAATGATCTGTCCAGCCCCATTTCACTCCTGATATACGCAAAACTTCTGGAATAAATCTCTGAAGGATTCATGGTGCCATCCATAATTATTTTATCCCTATATCATTTAAAATCTTTTTTATTTCCATGGGGTTTCCTGCCTTTAATTTCCAGGGAAAATTTTTCCTGGATATTATTATGACATTGATGTCCAGTGAGAGGGCCGCTTTGACCTTTGGCTCTGCATTGAAGCCACTATCCTTGGTAATCAGTGTATCTATCCTGTAGTATTCCATTAATGCCCTGTTAAGATTCTCATCAAAATTTCCCTCCATTGCAATTATATGGTCCTTTTTAATTCCCATTTTTATTAGAAATTCAATATTTTCTGGATCGGGGATTATGCGCACATATACATTACGTTCATCGATAATGTTTTTTAAACACCCTATATACTTTATTCCTGTGGTAATAAATATATTACGTCCATGCATTGCCCTTTCCCCTGCTTCCTGATAGTTATCTGCGTAGAATATTCTTACATCATTTATTTTTATGTTATCCCTTTCATATCTGATGAGAGGAATACCGATGTCTTCGGTCACCCTTATACACGTTTCATGGAGTGAATTAGCATATGGATGTGACCCATCTATCACTACTTTAATAGAATTTTTTCTGCATAATGTTATAATGGAATCGTAATCAAGTTTTCCCATTATATTCCTTATACCTTCAGACTTCAATTTTGAAACTCCATCATCTGTTGTAGCAGTTGCAAGAATGTCAAAACCGTAAACTGAAAGGTCACTTGCAAGTTTTCTTGAGTCTGATGTCCCATCGAACAGTAAAATCATGTTTCAGACCTACTTTTTCCCCGCCCGCAATTCTTTCTGGAATTTTTCAATATCTTTAAATCTTACCTCGAGAACAAAGGCCCCAACATAGTTGCAATCGTCACATTTATAGACAGGTCCTGCAATTCCACCGGCAACCCAGTTGAGCTTCAGCGAACCACAATGAGGACATATCCTTACATTCCTGTACTCATCCATATATAAACACATATTGAAACTGTATTTAACTATTTTCAGGATAGGTCTGGTTATGCAATGTTAAGGAAAGATTAAACAGATGGAATAGTAAATATTTAATCGAATTATGAATACATATGCATGGAATACACAGATATAAATCTGGTTGAGGATGGTAATACACGCATAATATATTTTAACAGGGAAAGGCACCTGAATACAGTAACAGAACACATGGTTGATGAGATCATTCATGCAATGAAAAGTGTTGTTGATAACAGCAGATCAATCATAATCGGCGGAAGAAATAATTTTTCCGCAGGTGCAGACGTTGCGCAATTCCAGAATATTGATGCACGTAATGCATATGATTTCCACCTAAAGCTCAATGAACTTGCCCTATTTTTCAGAAATTATCCAAAACCGGTGATATCGTTTCTCAATGGATACGTACTTGGTGGAGGTCTTGAGCTTTCACTTTCAACGGATATCAGGATATGTTCCAGAAAAGCCATCTTGGGCCAGCCAGAAATAAACCTGGGTATCAATGCGGGTGCGGGCGGCAATGTAATACTTCCCTCTGTTATAGGACGTAATAGAGCTCTGTATATGATACTTACCGGGGAAAAGATTACCGCATTACAGGCATACGATTTCGGGCTTGTAGATCTCCTTTCTGATGACTCTGAGGCAGAGGCTAGAAGAATAGCAGGGATAATAAATAACATGCCGGAAAATACCGTATCTATAACAAAGCATGCGGTAAATACCAGTACAGACAGCAATCTTGAACTGAAACTTGATTACGAGGCTGCACTTTTCGGTATTCTACAATCCGAAAAAGATACAAAAGAAAGAATAGATAAATTTATGCAGAAGAAAAGAAGCAAATAAATTTTATTCTTCTATTTCTATGAATCCTGCTGCTTCCCTGAGGTTATAGGTCTTAAGAGTGTATTTTTTCATGGGCAATTCCGGTGCTATGAAAGGTGGTTTTACCATTTTTCCGGTATCAAGTTCAAAACTTGCGTTGTGGCATGGGCAGACAACATGTTTTCCATATTCTGCAGCGTTTCCCTGTATGCATTTTAGATGTGAACATATCCCGTTTATTCCATAGAGTTTCCCGTTTTGCTTTGTTATAAAAACAATTTCACCGTTTCCAAGGTCTATGGATACATGGTTACCAGAATTTTCAAGCGCTTTCATGCCTAATACTTTTCTCCATGATGTAATACTATACAGGTTAAATTTATATTTTCCATACAAATGCAATATATCGCCTCCATACTGATCAGGGCATGGATCAAATCTATCCTATAATAAATAATTTATAGGTTATTTATATTATTATATATGTTTATTAAAACTAAAAGTGGGTACGGATTCCAGGAAACCGTTAAAATTATCAAGGACTTTTTGAAGGAAAAAGATGTTGATATATTCGCCGAAATAGACCATAGACGGAACGCCATAAAAGTCGGGATGGATATGCAGAATGAAACTGTGCTTATATTCGGTTCTCCTTCAGGTGGCACTCTTCTCATGGAAGAGAATCCTGAAATTGGCATTGAACTGCCTGCTAAATTACTGGTATACTCAACAAATGACGATGTTTACCTGCTTTATAAAAATCCTGAGGAGCTTATAGATACGTACAAAATAAGGGATTATAAGGAGGTATTAAAAAAGTTAAAAGTGCTCTTTGATAACATCACCAATGCAGTTTCATAATATTTCAACCAAATTATACCGACTTAATCTCCACTCACTTGGAATTTGCCACTTTAATATTACACTCAATAAAACAATCTATATTCAACTTTTCCCCGGTTTAACGGATATTAATCACGTTTCATAATTTCCTGACCCACGGGGAGTTCTCAGCCCGGCCCCTGATCAGATGGTCATTGCAATGTGACTCGCAATATGCTGTATCTGAAGCCCATTGAAGGCCAGGTAGCTTTTAGTCTTACGTCGTCATATATATTCATGAATCGTATATACTATTAATAAGACATATGATAATTGACACATTGTTTTTAAATCTTTCATTGGTACTTGCAAAGGGAAATTAATAATGAAAATTTATACAAGTTCCAGTGTAAGGGTATGACCACCACCCCCACCGTGGCAGATCGTAGCAAGTCCGGTTTTCATATTCCTGCTCTGAAGCGCATTGATCAATGTTACTATTATTCTTGATCCGCTATTGCCAAGTGGATGGCCTATAGCTATTGCACCACCGTTTACATTAAACCTATCCTTTTCAACTCCTAGCTGATCTCTCACTATCAGAGAAGCAACGGAAAATGCTTCATTATGCTCTACCAGGTCATAATAATCTATCTTTTTATGCTGCTTTTCCAGTAATTTCCTTGTTGCCGGTATGGGTGCCTCAACAAAATCCCTTGTATCAAGAGAGGCTGAGCTGAATCCTGTAATCTTTGCGATTGGCTTTAACCCATATTCCTTTAATCCATTCTCGGAGGAAAGAAGCAGGGCAGAAGCCCCATCGGATAGCTGTGATGAATTGCCTGCGGTCAGTATGCCATTCCGGTCAAATGCGGAATTAAGTTTTGCCAGGTCCTCCATGGATGTTTTTCTCATACCTTCATCCTTTTCCAGGTTGTCAAGTTTCACAATTTCCTTTGCGAATTCACCGGATTCTGTTGCCCTTATGGCCCTGTTCTGGCTTTCCACAGAAAACTCATCAGCCTGTTCTCTAGTCAGTCCATATTTTCTGGCAGAATGCTCGGCTGACACACCCATGTGTTCTCCGTAGAGTGCATCTACGAGGCCGTCATTGAGCATAGAATCTTCAATCTTAAGATTTTTATATAGAAGCTGTTTTGGCCCCCATCTGAATTCGGCAGGCAATATAAGTGGAGAATTGCTCATATTTTCAAAACCACCGGAAACAATTAAATCATGCTCTCCAAGCATAATCTCCCTTGCAGCATTCTCTGTCGCAAGCATTCCCGATGCGCATACAACATTTACCGTGTTTTTTGTTACTTCGGGCTTGAGTCCGGCATAAAAAGCAGCCTGACCGGCCGGATTCTGACCAACATTGGCCTGAATTACATTTCCCATTATAATCTCTTCAATGAGGTCTTTATCAATTCCGGAATCCTTTATAACAGCTTTAATGGCAGCTGCACCCAGATCGGTTGCTTTTATTCTTGAAAGTGATTTTCCGAACTTCCCTATAGGTGTACGTTTGGCGGAGACAATATATACATCTTCCATGCATTCAGTATAACCTATATCTTTATGTATTTTTTTATCGACTATCAGCGTCAAATAAACATCACAAAAATATATATTTCAAATAATTAAGCCTAAATTGGTAGGTCTTTACTTTTTATTTTTAAAACGCAATGAATGTCATATATAATAGGAAAATTTAATAATGACCGAATTATCTTTACCGAATGGTAGATCAAAATAATGAAGATTCTGGACATGAAACAGATTCAGAAACAGAAAAAAGTATGGAACAGAAATCTGAAACCTCTGAACAGCAGACAACAACCAGCAAAAATGAAATTAAAGAAAAGTCCAACGTTAGGCTTTATATTGAAATAGGAGTAATGATGGTCGGAATTATTCTTATAGCCGTTGCTTCTATCCAGGTTAAAGGTATAGCGCATGTAAAATGGAATGACTTTACTGAAGTTGCATTGCCTTTGAGTATCATTCTTATAGCTTCACCCGCAGTTTTATATTTTAAGAGATTAAGAGAGATGAAACCTGCAATAGTTGTAATAATCATAATGCTGGTCGGCATTCTTCTACTTTATATACTGCTAGGCCCTTACAAAATGTTTACTGTGCACTTCGGGCTTCTTGGCGATGTTATAGTGGAATATCTCATAGGAATATTTTTACTGATATTCATGGTGGCACATATGACAAAGGTGCATTTACTGAAAAACAGTAAATTATGAAATAGACAGTAAAAATTTTTCTGCCTCTTTTATAGCTATTTCCACCGCTCTTTCTGGGTCCTTCTCAAATATTATTTTTCCATCGCTTTCCTTTCTCCTTATATGTAGTTCGTCCACTGATATTACTGACTTTCCCTCGGTTATTGCGAATGCCGCCTCAGAGGTGGTTCCGGAATACCCATCTATTGCTATCAACGCATCAGATGCCCTAACAATAAAAAAATTTCTCAAATATCCGATACCAGTGGGAATAGCAAGCGATAAATATTTATTACTATTCATTCGGTTACCGTCTGGAAGTATTCCGATTACCATTCCGTCTGCATCATGTACCCCTCTGGAAACACACTCCATAATACCGGAACCTCCACCACAGAAAACTGCACAATTTCTGGAAGCTAAATACTTTCCCAGAGTATAGGCAATGTCACAATGTATTTTATCTGTTATACTACCACCGATTACACCGATGTTATAATCATACATTATTATAACAGTTATTTCTTATATTTAATCATTTAATTTTCGAAATGTATAATGTAAGATCCCTGATCGATTTCACATAAGCTATTTCTCCTTTGGCAAATGTTTCCTGTGGATCATCTGGTACAGCTTTCCATAACTGTGAGTCAATTGCGATTTCATATGAGTTATTTTTGAGAATATTTTTTATTTCGCCGGTTTTTCCTATTATTGAATCTTTACCGGTTGCAGGTTTCCTTCTGAAGGGGTGCCTGAGCCAGAACCTGGCAAACCATGCTCCGATAAAAAACGACACAAACGTATCAAGCACATATCCGATTATTATTATCTGGCTCATAAAAATTCAATGCAATCTTGATATATTAAATTTCATATTAAATTTTTATTGCCATATTCTATGGTCTCGCTATAGCCATTGTAGAAAAATATTTTATATTTCAATTATATTTTATTCTCATGGGTAAGTACCCGTTGAATAAATATTATGGTATTGATCATATCCTGTTTCCGGATGAGAAAATCTTAACTCAATACACATTAGTTTATTTAACTGACAGAAGAATAATTTTTTCAAGATTATTCCATAAATATTACAAATCATTTAATTACAGTGATATCGAAAGCATTCAGGAAGGCATTTCACGAATTGTATATATTGAACTTTTATTAGGAATAGCATATATATCTTTCTCTATATTTTTTATGTTTTATCTGAACAATTTCTATTCCATTACTTTAATATTCTCTTTGGCGTTAGGTGTTTGCTTTATTGCATTTGCAATTATTATCAGGTCGGAAAAACTAATCATTATAAAATATGGGAACGGTACTCTCAGACTAAAAGTAATGGATAGAAATAATACAATTAAAATGCTAAACAGCCTGAGAAACCAGGTTAGTAATTGAATGGTATACTTTCAATTGTTTTGTATTTTAATGGAAATCTATTTTAAAGCGTGCTACATTTGATGTTATGTCTGGAAAGAACATTCTTTTGGCAGGTACGGGGGAGCTCGGTAAGGCACTCACCTACGACCTTCTCATTAATGGAAACACTGTTATAATTAACTCCCGTAACAGGGAAAAACTTGAAAAAATTGTATCAGAATATTCAATGTATGGAAAAGTCAATTATATCGTAGAGGAATTAAAAGATGAACAGAGTTGCAAGAATTTAATTACAAAATCGCTTGAAACATTTAAATCCATAGATTCTTTAGTAGTAATGGTTGGCGGATTTGTTGAGGATACAATAGAAAACCTCGACGGCCTGGATTCCATGATTTTAAATCATTTAAAAATTCCTATGTATATGGCAAAACATGCAATAAATCATATGGGTTATGGCTCTTCTATTATATTTGTAAGCAATTCTTCCAGTTCAGTTAAGAATAAACCAAATCTGCTATCATATTCAATATCCAAATACGCCCTGGAAAAGGCTGCAAGAATAATGGCACTGGAACTGCAGAGTAAGGGAATCCGTATAAATGTTGTTGCCCCGGAATATATAATACAGAATTTTCAGATTGGTAGGGATTATATGAAACTAAGAAAATGCGGGGACCTGGAGACCCCGCCTGAGGATATTTCCAGTGTTATTACTTTCCTGATAGATGGTAAATCCTCATGGATTAATGGCACCGTAATACCTGTGGACGGAGGTCACAGCCTGAAATGACTATCGATGACTTGAATAAATGCATAATAGATTGCAGAAAATGTGAAAGGCTTGTTAATTACAGAAATACAAGAGAGATTCCGTCAAGGTATTCCGGCGAAGCATACTGGGATAAACCTATAACAGGTTATGGAGAGATAAACGGTAAAATTCTGGTAATAGGACTGGCACCTGCATTCAACGGGGGCAACAGGACAGGAAGGATTTTTACCGGAGATCGAAGTTCTGATTTTCTTATATCCTCGCTTTATGAGACAGGATTGACAAATATTCCCACTTCTGATAACCGGTATGATGGTTTACAATACAATAATATGTACATTACTTTAGCATTGAAATGTGCACCACCCGATAACAAACCATTAAATGAAGAACTCAGGAACTGCAGCAGTTTCATGTATCAGGAAATAGATCAGATGAAAAACATCAGGGCAATTGTCTGCCTGGGAAAAATTGCTTTCGATTCCATTATAAACTATTTTAAAGCTAGAGGAGTTAATACAAAAAACATGAAATTTGGTCATGGAAAATACTATGATATTTCAGGGATTCGACTATACGGGTGCTACCATCCCAGTCCGCGCAATGTCAATACAGGACTGCTGAAAAAGGATGATTTTATATCACTGTTCAGATCAGTTAGAGAATACGCCGATTCCGAATATCCTTAATATACCTATTCCTTTTTATGATAAATCCATCTATCATCTTCCAGATGTAGATATCCACCATTCCTGAGATATACTCTGATTACCTTCCTTGTTCCTGTATTTATTTCCTCATAGGTATGCCTGCAAATTCTACTTCGTTTTATGATCTTTCTGACGCATTCCATTCTGGCTCCGCATTTGTTCAATCCTTTTTTTAAATTAGTGATATTATCCTTCTCGTTTTTTAATTTCTGTTTTTCCTTTGTAATATACCCGGGTTCAAACCTTTCCCTTGATGAATGTTTTCTCCTGCGGACAAAGGTGGCCTTTTTTGGTATGTACATTCCTTTTCTTGGCGACACTGCCATGTTTTTATCAATTGAAAAATAATATTAAAACCTATGTTTAATAAACAATTTTAATAAAAATAATCAGTAATTATAATACTTTATCAGCTTGTCAATTCCCTCGTCCAGCGATATCTTCGCCTTAAACCCTATCTTCTCCTCAGTCTTCCTTATGTCTGCCTTTGTATAGTAGACATAGGTATCCTTCATGGGGTTCTCAATGTACTCAGGCTTTATATCCTTGTTTAGATGCTTATTGAGTATCTTTACAAGTTCATTCAGTGTATAGTTCTTTCCTGTCCCAACGTTGTAAACATTGAATTTCCTGTTGTTCTCTGCTGCAAGGATAAGTGCATTTACCAGATCCTCTATGAAGACAAAGTCCCTCTTCTGCTCACCATCTCCATATAGGACAGGGCTAATGTTGTCATGCATTGCCCAGAGGAACTGGGATACCAAGTTTGCATATATTTTCTTTGACCTCTCATTGTATCCATACACTGAGAAGAACCTCATTCCTGATACGCTCATATCGTATAGGTTGCAGTAAAGGTTTGCTATCCTCTCCATTGCTATCCTTGCCTCTGTATAGTAATCAGATACCTTTGGTATGACATCTTCCTTCTGTTCCTCTATTCCATTGTATATTGATGATGTTGATGCGTATACTATTGGCACTCTCTTAGGCTTTGCATACTCCAGCACTGTTATCAAGTCATCTATTGCATTTGCCATTAGATGTGGATTGTTCTTGTACATGGGTGAAGAAGAGTATATTCCTATATGGAAGATGCAGTCAGGATTTATCTCATAGTCATTTATGTTTTTTACCCTGTCCTTTATGAATTCCACCTTTCCTATTGAGTTGTCTAAATTATGTACTGACCCTGTCTGGAGGTCATCAAGCGCATACACATGGTTTTCCCTTGCTAATGTGTTTACTAAATTGGAACCAATGAATCCTGCACCACCTGTGACTAGAATTTCCTTATTCTTAATTGACATGGTGGGTAATCCAATGTTTGTATAAATAAGTTTATCATATTTTTTTAGAAATCACCCCATTGGCAATGAATTCTTTGAGTATTACAGAGAATAATTTCACGAAATGAAAGGTTCAAATGTTTCATTAATAATATTACTCTTGTTATTATTTTAAATTAAACATGAAACTATCACGACAATTGGTATCAGTTATTTATCCTTTAAATCAGGAAACTATACGCCTTAATGTTGGATAAGATACCCGTGGAGTTAAGGTTTAAGTGTAATTTGTAATCATATTGTATGGATGTTAGAACAATAGAAGATTCATCTGAAATTCAAGATTTTATGGAGGTCATTAAGTCTGCCTGGAGGTCAGAGAGTGCAGTTTCAGGATTCAAGGATACAATACATTCCATGGCATTTCACGGAGGAATAGTTCTGGGTGCTTATGATAACGGCAAATTGATAGGTATGAGTTTTTCCTATCCGGGATACCGGGATGGTTACATATATTTATATTCGCATATGACCGGTGTACTTGATAGTAAAAAATATTCTGGAGCTGGCTACATGATGAAAATGAAGCAAAAAGAATTAGCTATAAAATATGGATATAAGATGATAGCATGGACATTCGATCCTGTAATGAGCCTTAACGGATATTTCAACATCGGAAAGCTGGGGGCAATATCAAGAAACTATCTGGACAATTTTTACGGTATTATGCACGACGGAATAAATGCAGGATTGCCCACGGATAGACTCGTGGCTGAATGGTATATAAGGGAAAGCTACAATAGGTCTTTTGATAATGTTCAGTTTATCAATAATGTAAATGGTTTTGAAATGGAATTTTTCCATGAGCCAGAGGAAAGTATAATTGGTTTAAAAATGATACCAGATTTCTTTGCCTTCAAGTCTTCAAACATTCAGGAAGCTGTTAAACTTAAGTTATTATTACGAAATAAATTTCATGAACTATTCTCAAAAGGCTATTCCATAATCAATTTTGATAGAAAAAATAATGCATATATTTTTAGGAAAAATTTTAAAATTAAGGAAAAAAATATATTTGATGATTACGGCAAATCCCAATCAGGGTCTGACTGAACCTTCCCAAGTGCGGCCTCTAGCTGTATCCTCTTTTCTACAGAAGCTACCATTTTTCTTACATGCACCACTGCATCGGGGTTCACTGAAATATCATCTATACCGGATCTTACAAGGAAATCCACAATTTCGTCATACTGTGAGGGCGCCTGACCGCATATGGAAACTATCTTTCCATCCCTATGTGCTATTTTTATGAGATACCTTATTGCTCTTTTTACCGCAAGGTCACGTTCATCGAACATAGAGCTCATTTTTCCATTGTTTCTGTCAGACCCTAGAAGTAGCATTGTGAGATCATTGGAACCTATGGAATACCCATCAACATACTGATTGAATTTATCTGCAAGTACAATATTGCTCGGTATTTCTGACATTAGAAACAGTTTGAAATCCTTGGTTCTTTCCAATCCATTATCCTCCATTATTTTAACTACCTTCTTTAATTCCTCAACAGTTCTTGTAAACGGTATCATGACCCATAAATTCTTCAGGAGGTATTCATCCCTGGCCTTTTTAATAGCCTTGAGCTCAAGTTTAAAAGCTTCCTTGTATCTGTCATCGTAATACCTGGATGCCCCCCTCCATCCAAGAAGTGGATTATCCTCCTCAGGCTCGAATTCAGAACCTCCCTTGAGACTCTTGTATTCATCTGATTTAAAATCCGAGAAACGGAGCACTACCGGTCTGGGGGCAAAATCTCTGCACACTCTCGCAAGTTCTGAGGATAATTTATCAACAAAGTAATCCCCACGGCCGCTCTTGATCAGAGATAGTGGGTGCTCCCCTATTTCAGCCCATATAAATTCTTCCCTCATGAGCCCTATACCATCTGATGGTAGTTTAGAAACTCTTTCAGATAATTTGGGTTCACCCATATTTACCAAAACCTTTGTTCCTGTTATTATATCGCTCTCATACGATATAGGAACATCAGGCTCGGGGGTGGTCGAAATTTCAGTAATACCGCCCAGATAAACCAGCCCATTTTTCGCATCTACTGTTATTGTTTCACCATCCTTCAGTGTTTCGGTGGCCTTTTGTCCGAAAGATGATGTACCTACTATACATGGAACTCCAAGCTCTCTGGATATAATTGCTGCATGGCACGTCAATCCTCCCTCGTCTGTAATAATTGCTCTGGCCTTTCCCATTATGGGTACCCAGTCAGGGGCTGTCATCTTAGTGACAAGTATATCGCCATCATTGAACTTTTCCATTTCATCAACCGATAGCAATACCCGGGCAATACCGGATATTTTCCCCGGAGAGGCTGGCAATCCCTTTAAAATTACATCATTTTCATCTGCTTCCTTTTCCTGTTGCATTTCTTTTTCACCGTTGTTATTCTTCCAGACAGTTTCAAATCTTGCCTGTAAAACATATATTTTATGATCAAACGAATCCTTTGCCCACTCTATATCCATGCTATTTCCATAATGCTTTTCAAGCTGTAGCCCGTAATTAGCCAGCTGTATTATTTCCCTATCGGATATGGACTGTTTCTGGGCCATTACAGTGTCTACTATTAATTCTTCTGTTCCCCCTGTTTCTAGGCATTTCAGCATTTTCGCCTTATTTGTTATTATTCTGTTTGTAATTTTCAAACTATCTTTATCCACATAGAAAGTATCAGGAGTGACAACCCCTCCTACTATGTATTCACCGAGGCCGTAACTGGATTCAACTATTATTTTAGAGTTATCCCCTGTTGAAACATCAACGGTAAACATCACACCGGATACTTCTGAAAATAATTGCTTCTGAACGGCAACTGCAAGGGCAACACTGAAATGGTCAAAGTGCTTTTTTTCTCTATAATAAATGGCTCTGGGCGTAAAAAGACTGGCGAAGCATTCTTTTATATTCTGAACAACATCATCCTCACCGTGTATATTCAAATAGGTGTCCTGTTCCCCGGCAAAGCTTGCATCCGGAAGGTCTTCAGATGTAGCAGAGGACCTTACAGCCACGTATATATTCTTTTCTTTTTCAATGAGTTTTCTATAATATTCCCTAATTTCCTGACCTAGGGTGTGGTTAAAATGGGAACTGAGAAACAACTCCCTAATTTTTTCACTTGCATTTTTTAATTTTCTGGAATTATCGATGTCTGTATTCTTTATTATCTGTAAAATCTTATCATCCAGATCATTCTCCCTGATAAATTCCCTGTAAGCCAGACTTGTTGTGGAAAATCCATTGGGAACCGGAACAGTTTTTAATTTCACCATTTCTCCGAGGTTTGCTGATTTCCCACCAACTATTGGCACATCTTCCTTAGATATCTCACTAAACCACAATATTCTAGCACTGGTTTTATCTGTCATCATGTAAATATTCACTCTTGATATTTAACTACTACTCAAAATGATAACGATTTTTCGGCAATTCACGTGCATTCTATATAGTAAAAGTTTTAGCATAATATATGCTAACTATGCTAGATGAACAGAAATTGATTAATAATATTGTGTTTTCAGTTATTTTAAATACATTTTGTATAGATTTATTATATGAAACATTACAACAATATATTTAAATATAATAAATACATGGTATTTAGTTACTTCAAGCTTTTTTATGTGCACAAGTTTTAATTAACATAGAGACATAATCAAATATGTTAGAAGACAAATATATTACAATACAGGATTCAAAGATACATTATATAGAACAGGGAACCGGAACACCTATGATATTCTGTCACGGAGCAAGATTCAACGCAAGAACATACGAAGAATCCGGAACAATACAGGTAGCTGCCGATTCCGGTTACCGTGCTATTTCTATAGATTTTCCGGGATACGGGAAATCTGAAAATTTATCAGCAGATCTTTTTTCATTCATCTCTGAATTTATAGATGCCATGAAACTGGAACCATCGGTGGTATTAGGTGCTTCCATGGGTGGAGAAGCAGTAGTAGGTTTTGCAACAAAATTTCCCGATAAAGTAAAAGCCTTGGTACTTGTGGGAGCTGTAGGTGTTACCGAAATGGAGTCCGATTTAAGTAAAATTTCCCAAATACCAACGTTACTTATCTGGGGAAAAAATGATGCAATATCCGCACCATCTAACTATGAAATTATAATGCGTTATAATAAATCAGCTGAATTTTCTAATATAGGTCGGCAGCATGCATGTTATCTGGACGATGAGAAAGGATTTAATGATCGCATTAAAGAGTTTTTAGAGGAAATAAAATCCAAATAACTTTTTTATTAAACAAAATGCTTCAAAAATGGAAGTATATCAAGCTTTATTCCAAATTCATTTACTATTCGTTTCACATATTTTATGGCATAAATATTACTAAGATTTATAATTTTCCCAGACTAAATATTAGAGACAAGTGTTGACAATTTATAGTAATATCCGAATTCCTTTAGTATCACCTTTTTGTAAGCCCCATGAAAATCCTCATAACCATACTTTTTGATAGATGGAAATAACAGTTTCGCACTCCTCATTGAAGGAATTATGCCTTCCCCTGTGATGGGAGAAACGGTACCTATTGCCTCACCTATTCCTATTATATTCTTTCTGGACATGGAGTCAAACAGGGGGAACATTCTTATATTTCTGGAAGTAACTCTTATGGGAACGGATTTCCTGACCATATTTAAATCGGCAATTGATGTAGACCCTGTTCCCACATGGTATTTATTTCTCAGTGGAAAACTCCAGAAATATCCAGTACCACCTCTGAAAAAGTAAAAATAAAAATCATCATGGTCCGAATGATCAGTTAAATATTCTAGAGTATAATACTGTTTGTCGCTCATTGATTTTCCTAAATATGCCCTTGTTATGCCTGTAGCATCTACAATAATCCCCTTGTTTTGTTCATCAATTGGTATGTACAATTTTTACAAATCAGAAATCATGAAAAACCTTATTTAGCCTCAGCTATATGACGATATAGCTGTGAGAATCGGAGGCGGTTGTTGGTATATTTGACCTTCGAGGCCGTTAATTAGAATACCCGCCCTTCG
>JAJZZW010000015.1 GCA_021797385.1 Thermoplasmata archaeon
CGCCAATGCAAATGGTGTTACGTAAACCACGGCTATTCTAAATTACACAGGCAGATATAATTACGGCAATGTGTTAAAATATATATCTCTTGAATCCATATCTTCGGATGATCCACATACAGGGACTTACAAAGAACTATGGTAAAAAAACCATTGCCCTGAACTCGCTCACACAGGACCTTGATGGTGGAATAATATCAATTATAGGCAAAAATGGAGCAGGTAAAACTACATTACTCAGAATCCTTTCAACACAACTAAAACCCAGTGCAGGAGATGCACTGATAGATGGTATGAGCATAATAAATGATACAAAAATGATAAGAAGTAGAATAGTGAGCATTCCCCAGGAAGCCGCACCTATCGGAATACTCACAGCATATGAGCAGGTATTTTTATATCTAACAGGGAAAGGTCTTTCCTTTCATTCATCGAAGGAAGAATCTATAAGGGCCCTGAAAACCGTAGGGTTAGGCGATAAAATGAATTCACCGACGGATGAACTGTCCGGCGGCATGAAAAGAAAAATGTTTGTTGCCATGGCTCTCGGTGCAAATGCCGATACAGTTTTTCTTGATGAGCCAACAACCGGTCTTGATCCCTTATCAAGAATGGAAACATGGAGTGCAATAAAGGAACTTACAGGGAATGTTATATTAACAACGCATTACATGGAAGAGGCTACTGAGCTGTCAGAAAAAATATACATGATGGACGCGGGGAAATTCATTGGCTCAGGAACTGCTGACCAGCTCCTCTTTGATTTAAGGGGCAAGGTCCGTGTAGAGTCGCGTAGCCAAATGCCCGGGTCTTATCGCGTTGGAAATGTGTATATAAAATATGTTAACAGTGATAAAATTTCAGATTACGAAAATGTATATTATTCAATTAAAAAGATCAGTATAGAAGATCTATTCATTATAAGAGGTGTTGATCTTGAATATTAGATTTATTCTTGCAATGGCATGGTATTACGGCGTGAAAACAATAATAAGGGGGCCTTCCTACCTTATAGCCTCTCTGGCAACTCCGTTGACCTTACTCTTTCTTGTATTTGTATTGAGTCACGGAACACTTATCAGATTCGCAATAGTTGGTGGGCTCATAGCCTTTGTTGGATCGGTAGGGTTATCCGGAGCCGGCGATTCCGCATTTTTCAGGTTACAGTTGCGTATCCAGGATTTATATGTTCCCAGCAATGTGTCCGCCTTTGATTATATGGCTGCATTTACAATGAGCTATCTGGTTTTCTCGGTTCCCGGAATAGCGCTTTATGTGTATCTCGGGTATATATATAATTTATTCACGGTTTATGATACCATCATGATGGTATTCGTGATGCTGTTGCTCATAATATCTACAACTTCTATCTCATTTATTATTTCTGGCTCTATAAAGCACCTCAGAAATATATGGGGCATAACCGGCATCCTGACCATTCTAACCAGCATACTCCCACCGACATTCTATCCATATTCATATGTTCCCAGAATCTTTCTGTACATTATTGCACTATCCCCCACAACCCCTGCTGCGGTAATTGCACAGGGTGCATTTGGACTTTCTCCTGAATTGAATATAATGCTCTATGTGCTTATAATTGAAACAGTTGTATATGCAATCCTGGCGAGAGTTCTGGTAAGATGGAGGGAAACCTAGGTTTATTTTAACCTGAAAGCGGGAAGCCCCATGCGTTAGCTTGGGGAGGAATGGGGAGGAAGTCACTATTTATTCATTGTTTGAAATAAACTACAAAGAAATGCTTATATAGATTTCCTGCAATATGTGAGTATATGTTAAACACAGTGGATTCTGAACTGCTTTACGATAAATTTGGCAGGCCTGTGAACAGCCTGAGAATTCAACTAAATGCCATCTGCAATTTCAACTGCATATTCTGCCACATGGAAGGTACTGAAAGAAGTATGGAGTACATGACTCCAGAACAGATAGAGAACGTTGTGGCAGTTGCCGCAAGCCATGGCGTAAATAAAATAAAATTTACCGGGGGTGAACCTCTTTTGCGTGAAGATATACTGGATATTGTAAGGAGGACCAGAAAACACATTACCGGCAATATATCACTGACAACAAACGGAGTTGAACTGCCCAAGCTTGCGGACGGTCTGAAAAAGGCCGGGCTTGATCGTGTAAATATATCCATGCACGCCATAGATGAGTATAATTTCCATTTTATTACGGATACAAAGAAGAATTTTCTGCCAATAGTAAAGAAGGGTATAGAGGCTGCAAAGGAGGCAGGTCTGGGTCCGATAAAAATAAACTTTGTCCTGATGAAGAATATAAACGAAGACCAGGTAGACGGTATGATAAAATTCTGTGCCCAGAATGGATGCACACTCCAGTTAATAGAATTTGAGGCAAACAGGGAAAAGGAACACAGTGAGGAATACATAAAATATCACGTACCACTGGATGCCATAGAAAGTAGAATCCGGGAAGAAGCAGAAGGTATCGAATATAATCCGCTCCACAACAGGGAAAGATATACTGTCAATACAGAGTATGGTATAGTTAAAATAGAATTTGTAAAGCCCATGAGAAATACTGATTTCTGCAATAACTGCACCAGATTGAGAGTAACCGCTGACGGGCAATTCAAGACATGCTTGCTCCGTGAAAATGACTATTTCAACATCAAAGACATACTGGAAAACAGCGAGGAAATAGACAGGGTGTACAGGAAGGCAGTCAGTGCGAGAGTACCTTACTGGCGGTGAACCATGAGAATAACAGTATTATATTTTGCCCGTGTGAGGGACATAACCGGCAAAAGCCAGGAATCACTGGAAATAGGTTCAGGCAACATGAATGAACTGAGAGAGATTTTGTTTTCAATGTATCCTGAATTAAGCAATATTAACGGCCTTTTGATATCTGTTAATAATGAATATTACCAGGGGCTTCCATTGAAGGAAGGGGACAGGGTTGCCTTTTTCCCTCCGGTAAGTGGCGGTTGATATTTCACATAAAATATTTTCCTTTCATATAAAGCAAAAGGCCATCTCCCCGGGGGTCTATTCCCCTTTCAGCATCTTTGTCTGTTATAATTCCCTGTGCATGCCCCATCATATCATTCAGATCATCAACCGGTTCGTAATGATCGAGCCTGAGTGAGCTTTCATAATAAATTTTTGAATCCCCATAAATCGAAGCTGGATATGCGAATCTTGGATAGGCAATGGCATCCTGGATATTATACCCGAGATCAATGATTCTTGTGAGAATCTGGACATTTACCTGTGGCTGTACATCTCCGCCCATGCTTCCCAGAATGATATCCTTCTGCCCTGACGCAATAGTACTCATAAGCGTATGAAAGGTTTTCTTACCAGGTTTCAGGGAATTCTTGTTGGTGCTATCCAGGGAAAAATAACTCCCTCTGTTATTCATATTGATACCGGTTCCACTTATGGTATGCCCTGAACCGAATCCCATATAATTGCTCTGTATGGCACTGATTTCGATATTTCCATCGAATATAGAATATGCTGTGGTATCGGACAGATCAGACTTTCCATCACCATTCTTTGTATTATCAGGTTTCAAATCTTCTATATTTTCCGGTAGTTTAACCCCGTCATATATGTAATTTTTTCTTATATTGTATGCATCGTACATGGTATTTATGAGTGTGTCGTAATATTTCTGGTGCTCCATCCCGGAAAGCTCATATTTATTTAAATCCCTCAGCCACACCGCGGCGGTTAAACCCTGGCTTACAGGCGGATTTGTATAAACATCGTAATCCCTGTATTTTACCCTGACCGGATCAACTATTTCTGCCTTATATTTGGCGAGGTCGTCCCCTGTTATAAGCCCGCCCTTTTCTTGCATATCCTTTTGAATCTTATCGGCTATTTCCCCGGTATAAAAGGATTCCAGTCCATTGTTCACAAGAAACTCTAGTGTATTGCCAAGGTCCTTCTGAACAAGCCATTTTTCTGTATCTTTGTATATACTATTAAAGTCCTCATCTCCATCATCGAATTTATTGATTGCCTTTACCAGTTTTCTGCTGGGGTCAAAACCATCCCTTGCAAACTGTATGGCCCTTTTAAAATCCTCTTTTATGGGCAATTTTGCCTTCTCACTGGCAATAATCCATGATGACACAAGCCCGGGTATTGAAAAGGATGATAGGGGTCCTCTCTTTGGTATTTCTGTCAGGCCTTTCTGGTTATAAAAATCTATACTGGCATTTGATGCTGCATACCCGCTTGCATTGATGCAGTAATATTTATTATCCTTTATAGTTGCAAATAAATCTCCGCCGAGACCATTGAATTGAGGCTGTACAACAACAAGGGCAGATGATGCTGCCAGCATTGCATCGTAGGCATTGCCGCCTTTTTCCAGCACTTCTATTCCTGCCTGTGAGCTCAATGGATGACTGGTCGCTACATTATATTTCATAAAATAAATATTTACTCTAACTATTTAAATCATTTCAATCATATTATTATTCTGCAAAAAAACATTTTACAAGTTTTAGTATTTGCAAAAGGTTAAATATAAATTTTTTGAATAGAGCTTATGAAATCGAATAAATTAATGTCGGTAATCGTAATTGTAATTATAGTGGCAGTTGTTGCCGGTGGAGGATACTATGCCTATCATTATGAAACCACCGGTACGGTAAAGGTCAGTGCAGCAGATACTCCAACAGGACTTTCTGGGGTTATGGATGTAAATGTAACATTTAGTTCAATCGCACTGCATTCTGATAAGGCATCTTCAAACTCAACAGGATGGACAAACTATTCACTAAATGACAAGACCGTTAATATAATGAATCTTACCGCCAGCAATGCAGCGTTCCTGTCCAATCTTTCAGTGCATGCAGGTAGCTATAACATGATGAAAGTATATCTGAAGAACGTTTCGGTATATGTAAAAGCAGGATTCTTTGGGTTAACAAGTTCAACATCCATGACTCTCAATCTGACAAATTCATTTGCACTGGTTGTCTTTGTAACTCCAATGGTAGTTTCAGCACATTCCACAACATCTATGGTAACAGACTTTAACCTGTCTAATAACATTCATATGAATTCCAGAGAATTTACCATGAGTGCATCTGTTGTAATAAATTAAATTTTTAAATTTTGAATATTTTTTATCCACAAAAACTTTATTTTTTAAATACTGCTAAAGAAGAATGAACCCATTTGAAAAAGGCGTAATAGGAAATGTTGAAATTAAAAACAGATTTGTTATGGCACCCATGATATCGAATTTATGTGACATTGATGGCACTACAAATAATAACCATATTGCATATCTGAATGAACGGGCAAAGGGTGGTTTCGGTCTCATTATAACGGAGTATGCCTACGTGGATTCCTCTAACGGAAAGGGTTCTCCTAATGAGATGGGAGTTTTTAGGAGAGAACAGATTCCAAAACTATCAAGGCTCACGGAAAGGGTTCGCGCATCAGGGTCTAAGATTTTTGTGCAGCTTGTCCATGCAGGAGGAAAGGCAAATCCCCATTATAACAATGGCAAGGTATTTGCGCCATCCAGTGTTGATTACATGGGAAATATTCCGGATGAAATGACTTTTGAGGACATTAAGTGTGTTGAAGATAAATTTCTCAATGCAGCAGAACTATCTGCCAGGGCAGGTTTCGATGGCATAGAATTGCATGGGGCACATGGTTATCTTCTCCAGGAATTTATATCCCCCGCACTGAACCACAGAACCGATGAATACGGAGGGTCTGTCGAAAATCGTATAAGGATAATCAATGAAATTACATCACAGATAAGAAAAAAGATAGACATTCCAGTAGGAATCAGGCTAAGCCTTTATGAGGATGACAGGGATGGATACAGTGCTGATTACGGAATAACAATTGCATCGGCACTGAAAAATATTGATTATGTACACTTCTCTGCGGGGAGATTCGCACCTCCAGGTTCTTCAGCATCGTTCTACTATGATCATGTACATATCGGTGAAAAACTCAGGAAAAAGCTTGACAGAAATACTATGCTGGTAGGGTCCATAAATTCTCTTCAGGATATAGATAAGGCACTGGATGTATCCGACTTTGTTGTACTGGGCCGGCAGGCACTTGCAGATCCATACACGCCTTTCAAGCTTCAGAATACAATTCCATACAGACCGTGTATACGATGTAATCAGGCATGTAGAAATCTCTCCAATGCAGAGGTCCGATGCACTGTAAATCCTTATACAGGTCTGGAGACCACAGAATATCCGGGTCAGAAATACCATGGGGAGATTATTATAATAGGTGCCGGGATAAAGGGACTGGAAGCATCTATTTATTCTGCCAAACTGGGTTTAAAGCCTATAATTTATGAAAAATCGGCTCTGGGTGGTCAGTTCAATGAAATAATAGATGAATATAAAAAGCGTGATTTCATGCCACTTGTTGATTACTACAGTTCGATGCTGAAAAGATATGGCATAGAAGTAAGGTATGAATCTCAGGATAATGGAATAATGTGTACCCCCGACAGGGTTTATCCAGATATTAGAAACATGGGAGATATCACTATTGATACCAATGTTTACAGATACTTCGACGATGTTTTAAGGATCGCAGGCAGTAACCGTGTAATAATGAGCAATGATTCCTTAAACACACTGGAGCGTTCAAGGGCACCAGGATACAGGAAAATAGCCGAAAAAGCAGGTGTTGAGTTCAAGGACCTGGATTCCTATGATATAAAATTATATGATATGAATCAGTATGATATTCTGGAAGCCATGAAGAGTGGAAGAAGGTCTGTGGATGAATTTATACTAAAGAATGAGAGTTATTTCCTCTAATTTTTGAAAATTTTTATAAATATCGCTTCCATAATCTATTATGAAAGTGGCAGTAATCATGGGGAGCAAATCAGATTTTCCTGTAATGGAGGCGGCTGTGGAAGAATTAAAGAATTTCGGCATCGAGGTTGAATACAGGGTTGTTTCCGCCCACAGGACACCGGAATTCATGCTCCAGTATGCGCATGATGCTATTAAGAACAATATAGAGATTATAATAGCAGGTGCCGGAGGTGCAGCACATCTGCCGGGCATGGTCGCGGCCATGACAACACTCCCTGTGATAGGAGTTCCTGTTCAGTCCAAATCACTGAATGGTCTGGATTCATTGCTTTCTATTGTTCAGATGCCTCCGGGAGTGCCTGTTGCAACCGTATCAATCAATGGAGCCAGAAATGCGGCTTTGCTTGCCGTCAGAATCCTCTCAATAAAATATCCGAAAATCAGGGAAATGTTAGAGGATTTTGTAATAAAGCAGAGAGATTCAGTACTGGGTGATAAACTATGAAGATTGGTATTATTGGTTCAGGGCAGCTTGGATATATGATGATAAACACAATGCGCAGGTATCCTATAGAGTTCTATGTAATAGATGATAACAGAGGGCCCTCCTCCGAGATAGCCGATAAATTCTACGATGTTTCAGAATATAAAGAATTTGTGGATGCATGTGATTACGTTACATATGAATTCGAGCATATCAGCAGTGAAATTCTTCATTATGCTGATAGACAGGGCAAATTGCGCCCATCTCTAAAGGCAGTTGAGTTGAAGAAGGACAGGTCCTTGGAAAAGAAATTCCTAAAAGATCATAATTTTCCAATTGCAGATTACGAATATGCTGAAACCTATAAGGATGCATTCAACATGGCAAAATCATTCCATAAAGCTGTAATTAAAAGCTGCATGGGGGGGTATGACGGAAAAAACCAGTACTATATAAATCCCGATACAGAATATGAAAATCATCCTGATATGCCATATGTAATCGAGGAATTCATTGATTATGACTATGAAGCATCTATAATTGCTGTCCGGGACGAAAAGGGAAAATTCTTCAATTTTGAGCCATCTTTCAATTATAATCAGAACGGTATCCTCATATACAATATATCACCTGTAAAAAACACTCTGGAAATGATTGACATAGCAAAGAGGCTCATGGTATCCCTAGATTATATAGGCGTTATGGGCATTGAATACTACGTAAAGGATGAAAATGTTATAATAAATGAATATGCACCCAGGGTACACAATACAGGTCACCACACCCTGACAGGAAGCTCAATTTCTCAGTTCGAGGAACATATACTCGCCGTGTCAGGGATGGATGCCGTAAGGCCGGATCTCTTTGTGCCATCAGGAATTGTAAATATCATAGGTACCGGTATTGATGGCAAAATATCCAGAATCCTGGAACTTGGTAAAACCAATATATACTGGTATCACAAAAACGAAGTTCGCCGTAAGAGAAAGATGGGGCATGTTAACGTTTATGGCGACACCTATGCGGAAATTGAGGAAAAAATAAAAAATATAATGGGGATACTTTACGGTGAAGATCTGGAAAAATTTATTTAAAGCAATAAAACGGCTTTTACCCCGTTGACCTTTTTTATATTGTTGAGTATGTCACCTGTTATTGATTCAGTTGTAACTATAATTGCCCTCGGATTATCTATAAGATCCGGATCATCGGTAATCAACTGCCTGACTGAAATGCCATTATCTGCAAGGAGTTTCATTACGCCGGCAATAATGCCGGGTTTGGCTGCATCTACAGGAATGATCTCTATAACACCGAAACCTATCTTTGATCCTGCATTTTCAAAGTTGGAAACAGCTGAAATATTGCTGAAAAATTCGTAAAGTTTCTTGTCGCTTATGATTTTCTGGATAAGGTTGACAATTACCCTTCTATCAACATGATATGCTCTTGCCATAGAATTAGGCTTTATTTCTATTTCATCACAGAATAATTTTGGCTCGTCATATAAAATTTTTACCGATATGCCTATTTTAGTCATCTTCTGTATAACCTTCATTTCCGCCGGGTATCCCTCGAATATTTGATTGATGTAGTCCCACATAAAACCTCTAATGTAATTTGAGTATATAATAATTCAATCTAACAAAATTAAAAATAATTTTGTTTTTTTAAAATTTTCCCTTATTATGAGGAATATTTTTTAACCAGTCTGATAAATTCCTCATAATTCTCAGGTTTATGTACTCTTAAGTCTGAATTTTTCATTGTGTTCACCACGAACTGTGGCGGAAACTGCATGGGTAAATGTTCAATTATGAATTTGGCCGTTTCTTCGGGTTTTTCCCTGATGAGTTTAATTCCCAATTCATAAGCCTCAACAAAATCCTTTGGATTACCATAAACAGCTGCACCACAGCTTCCCGGAATAGCAACATTCTCTCTTTTGAAGTATTCTTCAATGCTGATTCCGGCATTATCCATAGCCGGTACAACCACCGTGTCAACCTTATTGGCATGCATTGCATCCATTAGTTCACTCATGCCTTCAAAATACTGTATTTCTACATCCTTCTTTGTTTCACCAACATATGCCCTGAATAGAATATCCGAGGCTCCACCCTTACGGGTCATCCCTATTTTGTATCCCAGCTTCGGTGCGACTCTAGATAAATTCTCTATTGTTACATAATCTATGGGAAGTCCGCTTTTAACCAGTGAAACTGTGGAATCAAGAACCACATCAGGCTTTTCCTTTCCTATATCCGACGATTTCTTGAATTCAATATTTATATCCTTTCTCTCCATCATTGCTGCTACCATGGGGTAGCAAACAGGTCCGGGTGCTGCTATTACTTTCATAAATACTTTATTAAAGAAGTGTTTATTAAGTTAATGTTATTATGTATATCAATAGTGTAATAAATATAATCAAATTCATATACAATACCAAACTGCTACTTTTTTTAGACACAATGATGGAAGTGACCAATTAATTATAAAATATAATGAAAAATAATATATCTCATGTTGGGATTAGCTTTTTTAAGGTTTAAATGAAGAAATACTTGTTGCTTGAAGATGGGACGGCTTATGAGGGCGAAGGATATGGTTATGAGGGGGACATTCATGGAGAACTGGTTTTTACAACATCGATGTCAGGTTATCTGGAAACTATAACAGATCCATCATATGCCGGGCAAATACTTATCTTTGCTTTTCCGGAAATAGCCAATTACAGTGTAAGTATGGAACATATGGAATCTGACAGGGTGCAGGTTTCAGGTCTGATAACCAAGGATGCACACGCCATTTTAAGTGGCGGCAACTCCGGATCAGGATTCAACGAATTCCTGAAGGCTAATAGAATTCCTGCAATAGACGGTATAGATACCCGGGAACTGGTGGAGAAGATCAGGAAAAATGGAACAATAAGGGCATACATAAGCAGTAAAAATGAATTTCCTGGCAGTTTCCCTGATACTATGAAACTAGACCTGGTTTCACAGGTTTCAAGAAAGCAGTACCAGTATTACAATTCAGGTAGAAAGAAACAGGTTCTGTTCATAGATGTAGGCACCAAAAATAGCCTTATCAAGAGACTAAGCGAAACTGCATCACTTCACATAGTTCCCTATAACTTCGATTTTGATTCCATTAAATTCCATTACGATGCAATATTCATACCCAACGGGCCAGGAGATCCGGATCATAAATCCCTGGCCCCGCTCAGGGAATTCATAAGGGAAAAAACCTCTGAAATGCCCGTGATGGGAGTATGCCTTGGGAATCAGCTCATTGCACTTTCCCTTGGAGGAAAAACGGAAAAAATGAAGTATGGTCACAGGGGTGTAAATCATGCGGTTTTCTCCGGTAATCGTGTATATATTACATCTCATAATCATGGTTATGCTATAAATGAGGCGTCGTTGTCCGGTACAGGACTGGAAGTAACTGGAAAAGATATCAATGACGGCACAGTGGAAATGATAAACCATAGAGAACTGCCGGTATTTTCCGTACAGTTTCATCCGGAGGCATATCCGGGACCCTATGATAGTTCATGGTTCTTTGATGAAGTTAAAAAAACACTGGGTGAATAAAATGAATGCAGATATCAAATGTACACTGGTAATAGGTTCGGGTCCAATAGTTATAGGGCAGGCCGCAGAATTCGATTACTCCGGATCGCAGGCATGTCTTGCTTTAAAGGAAGAGGGTGTTAGAACAGTGCTTCTGAATTCCAATCCGGCAACTATACAGACAGATCGTGATATTGCTGATAGAATTTACATAGAGCCGGTTGATCCGGAAAGCGTTATAGAAATTATAAAAAAGGAAAAAATTGACTCTATACTGCCATCAACAGGTGGGCAGGTTGGCTTAAATCTTGTAATTCTGCTGGACAAATTGGGTATTCTACAATCAAACAATATAAAAGTTCTGGGCACACCGGTTAAATCAATAGAAACAGCAGAAGATAGAAAAATCTTCTTCAATCTCATGAGGCAGATAGGAGAACCAATAATAGATTCCTATACACTGGTGAAGGAAAATTATAGAAATACAATAGATACAATAAAAAAATATCCGCTTATCCTCAGAACCGGCTTTTCACTGGGTGGTTCAGGTGGTGTAATTATAGAAAACAGGGATGAACTTATTTCTTACTGCGATGATTATTTTTCTGTACGTGATGATAATATCGAACTGGACGAATCACTTCTGGGGCTCAAGGAAATAGAATACGAGATGATGAGAGATAATGCAGGCAACTGTATTTCCATATGCAATATGGAGAATCTTGATCCCATGGGAGTACATACGGGAGAAAGTATAGTTACAACTCCCTCACTTACACTGAGCAATGATGATTACCAGAAGCTGAGAACATCTGCAATACACATAGTTAATGAAATAGGAGTGATAGGATCATGCAACATACAGTTCGCCCTGAACCAGAACACAAATGAATATTATGTGGTTGAGGTTAATCCCAGAACTTCAAGATCATCTGCCCTTGCATCCAAGGCATCGGGATACCCTATTGCCCGTATTTCAACCAAGATTGCCATGGGCTATAATATAAATGAAATAAAAAACCCGGTAACAAGGAATACCTATGCCGCTTTTGAGCCTTCCATGGATTATATAACCGTAAAGATTCCCAGGTGGCCATTTGATAAATTCTCCGTTAAAAGGGAAATAGGCATAGAGATGAAGTCCATAGGAGAAGCAATGGGTATAGGCAGAACGTTTGAAGAAGCTCTTATGAAATCAATATCATCACTGGATATAAAGCAGGCTGTACCAATGAGGATCTTTACATCTCCGGAAAAAAGCAGAGAACTCATGAATGTTCCAAACGATCAGAGGATATTCGCCATATTTGATGCATTATTCCAGGGCATTCCTGTAAAGGAAATCTCAGAACTATCAGGTTATGATCAATTTTTTATATATAAAATGAAAAACATAGCAGATGGCATGGCATCAATCAGGCCGGGGAAAATTCCTGAAAATATGCCATATCTGAAAAGTCTCGGAATTTCGGATGAAACTATTTCATACTATTCTAAAATCAGTGTGCCGGAACTGATCAAGTACAGGTTGAAAAATTCCATAATCCCTGTATACAAAAAAATAGATACCTGTTCTGCTGAATTTGATTCTGACACATCATATCTCTATTCGTGCTATGATAAATACAGCGACGATAAAATCACAGAGAAGAAGAAAGTGATAGTAATAGGTTCAGGCCCCAACAGAATCTCGCAGGGGGTGGAATTCGATTACGGGGCAGTAAAATCTATTCTTTCCCTGAAAAAAGCAGGATATGAAGCTATCATGGTCAATAGCAATCCGGAAACGGTATCCACCGATTTTGATATATCAGATAAGCTTTATTTCGAACCCATTACTCTGGAACATATATCGAATATAATCGCCCTTGAGAATCCCATGGGAATAATAATCCAGTTTTCAGGGCAGACCGGGCAGAATATGGCCGATGGCCTTTCCAAAATTTTCAAGAGCATTGTTCTGGGAACAAAACCGGAGGATATATTCAGGATAGAGGAAAGAACAAAATTCTCTGCAGCCCTGAAGAATCTGGGAATAAAACAGCCCGATTTTATTGAAGCATCCAATATGAATGAACTGGAGGAAAAGATTAAAAATATCAGCCTCCCTGTTATAATACGATCGAGTTTTATTATTGGTGGAAGGGCAATGGATATAATATATGACTATGGAATTCTTCAGGAACGTGTGCACGAACTCTTCCTGGAAAGCCCCGGTTCTCCGGTACTGGTAAGCAAATATCTTCAAAATGCTACAGAGATAGATGTTGATTTTATTTCTTCTAAAACTCAATCGGTTATTGCCGGGATTTCTGTGCATATTGAGGAAGCCGGTACACATTCCGGTGACGCAACAATGGTTCTCGGCCCGGATCTTCTCGATAAAGGTACTGTTGAAAAAATCGGAGCCATAGTGGAAAAAATGAGAGTTAATTTCAATCTGCTCGGGCTATCCAACCTGCAACTTGCAATAAAGGACGGAGAAATATATGTAATCGAATTGAATGCAAGGTCCTCGAGATCCATACCATTTGTGGCTAAGGCAACCGGCATAAACTGGGTTGATTATGGCATAAATGCCATCCTCGGAACAGAACCGGATATAAAATATAAGGAACCGGAATCATACTTTATCAAAGTTCCCGTTTTTCCCTTCAAGAGATTCAGGGATATGGATGTGATACTGGGCCCGGAAATGAAATCTACCGGAGAGGCTATGTGCTGTGGCAAAACATTCAACGAGGCAATGTCCAAAGTCATCCGTATTATGAAGCGTAATTTCCACCTGAAATCTGTTATAATCACGGTTAATGACAGGGATAAGGAGAGTGCAATCAAAATAGCCAGAAAACTTACAGACAGTGGAATCAAGGTATACGCAACGCCGGGAACATACAGCAGCTTCAAATCTGCCGGTATCGATTCAACGGTGGTTTACAGGGTGAAAGACCTGAGGTTGCCCGGTATAAGCGAGGTTATCAGGAATGAGGATATCTCAATGATAATAAATACACCCTCAGAATCATACGGTTCCATACGTGATGGTTTTTCAATACGAAATCTTGGAATAAAAAAGGATATCCCGCTGATTACAAACATAAAATTTGCAGGTGAACTGATAGATTCCATAATTTCAAGCAAAAAGACCGGGATAAGGGAGCTTCAAGAATATTATTGATATCAACAAATATTTTTAAAATTAATCATATCTTTATTAATAGTTATATTATATACTTTCCATGAAAGATTTTGAAACAATATATCTCAGGATAAGAGAGGTTTCACCGGAGCATCACTTTGAATTTACGGATTCACCTTTCTGGATTCTCATAACAACGATCCTTTCACAGAGAACCAAGGATGCAGTAACCGATGCCGCTGCAAGATCACTTTACAGTAAATACCATGATTCAAAAGGTCTTGAAAATGCCAGTCCAGCCGATATCAAGGCCATTATAAAAAACGTGGGATTCAGCAACGTCAAGTCGGAGAGAATTATTGAAATCGCTAAAATCATAAATCATGAATACAATGGAATTGTCCCTGATACCCATGACGAACTCATAAAATTACCCGGAACAGGAAGTAAAACTGCCAACATAGTTTTAACCCAGGGATTCGGAATTCCGGCAATCGCCGTGGATACACATGTTTTCAGGGTGACCAACAGGATCGGCCTTATACAGGCTAAAGACCCGGACCATGCCGAGGAAGCATTGAAGAAAATTATACCGGAAAAATACCAGATTGAATTTAATCCTGTCCTGGTTGAATTCGGCAAGAACATCTGCAAACCCGTGTCACCAAAATGCGATATATGCCCTGTTTCAGAATTCTGTGACTACTACCATAATGTTTATGTTATGGCAAAGAAGGTCAGGGGTAAAAATTAAATTATTCATTCCTGTTTAAGCATACACAGTGCGAAACAGTAATTAATGATAATTATATCAATTATCCATTGAAATCCGCATAAGTAATTATGCCGGATAAAGTGAAGGTGAAATTAATGGAGAAGAAATATATTATTGTAAAGGAATATTTCGATGGTTATAAGTTATATGATTCAGATCATGTTTTTGTAGCAAAAGATGGCATAATTGTGGACAGTTATGATCCTTCACAGGCAGCGCTAAAAGAGCTTGTCACTAAACCAGACGCGATCGATCTAAGGAACAAATTTGTAACTCCCGGGCTAATAGATTCCCACAATCATTTCACACTTACTGCTCTCAAGCTCAAATACCAGGTGAATTTTGCAGATATAAGGTCTTTCCCGGGATTTATAGAACTTCTGAAAAACAACAGGGATAAAATAATCCACGGCTGGTTCCAGGGATACGCCATTAACGAATATGACATGGAGGAAAAACACCTGCCGGATAGGAAGGTTATTGATAGTGTATTCAGAGATACACCCGTGTTCATTACACAGATGACAGAGCACTACGCTGTTTGCAATTCCCGGGCGCTGGAACTGGCAGGTATAACGAAAAACATGGAATCACCATCCAATGGTAAAATCGGGAGATATGAAAACGGAGAGCCAAACGGCATACTTTACGAGGCAAATGCAATGGATCTTGTGAAAAAAATCATACCAGAGTACAATGTGGATGATTATATGGAAGCAATAAAATTCGGATCGGACCAATACGCTGCTACCGGGATTTCCACCGTAAAGGACATGGGTGGCACAGGCAGTGATGTTAATGAGCAAACAAGGGTTGCTGCAATGAACAAATTGTCTGCAGACGGATCAATGAAAATCAGAATAGCATTTGTCCTTCCGGTTTATTCACTTCCTGATGCCAGTAAAAAAATAGAACTGTGGAAACAGGTCCATGAAAGCAATAAGTTAAAATTTTCAGGATTTAAAATGTTCATGGATGGAAGCATACTTTCCGAAACTGCATGGATGAGGCAGAACTATGCAAAACCAGAGAATGTTGAAAACGCAGGAATTCCCCTATGGGATCTGGACAATTTCAAAAAGGCACTCAAAATGCTTTCTGGCACAGGCCAGCATATAAGCATTCACACCATAGGCGACAGAGCAATAGTAACTGCCATGGACGCCATAGAAGAAATTAAAAACCAGGGAACTTCGGCAACATATTCACTTGTTCACTGTTATAAGCTGGATAAAGATATTATGAGCAGACTCAAGAGACTGGATATAGGAGTTGAAACACAGCTAGCTTTCATTCATTTTATAGGTGATGCAATCACCGAAAATATAGGGGCAGAACAGTCTAAGTGCCTATTTCCTGTGAAAACGCTTATGGCTGATGGTATTCCGGTATCAAATGGTTCAGACAGTCCTGTAACACCATTTAACCCGGTATACGGCCTTTATTCATCGATATACAGAAAAACATATACCGGAAAACACAGTGAGATCTACAGTGGAAACCAGCAGCTTTCTCTGGAAGAATCCCTAAAAACATACACATCACAGAGTTCCATTACTGTTGGCTGGAATAAAATCGGTATTCTGGGTAATAATCATTTTCCTGATTTTTCTGTATGGGATAAAAATCCGGGGAAGTTAGGTAGCAATATAGATGCATGGCTTAACATAAAAATTGAATCCATTTCATTTTGAATAAATTTCTAACTCCCATATGGTGCCTGATTTTAAATTATAAATTATTTAAATGGTGAAAATTATGAATAAAAAATTAATAATTTAGAGAATTATGCGTATCTAAGGGCTATGCCTTTTCCAAAACGTGGATAATTCCAGTCTATGTTTTCATAGGGGCATGCAATTCTTGATGCACCGCATTCCACACAGTTTTCATAACCTATTACTATCCTGTTGTTTTGCCATGAAAATACATTGGCAGGGCATATGGAAACACAGGGCTGGGGTTCACCGTACTTAGCAGTGCATTCCAGGCATGTGTTTACATCCTTTATTGCAAGATGCGACTTGTCGTCTTTCTTATATCTCAGTGTGTATAATTTTTCTTCTGTTCTCATTTATCTCATCCTCATAACAAAAGTCATCAGGTCAGGTATTAGATTTCTGTAATTGCTGACCATGGTGTTCCTTATTCCCATCAGATCTCCTGATGCCCAGCCTTCAAGCATTGATGAAACCATATTTATATATTCTCCTGCCTTGTTGCCGGTCATGAAGTCAGTTTCAAGTTTTCTCTCCTTTGCTATCTTTGAAATTTCAGGATTTTTCATTAAATTGTACCTGTAAATTTCTTTGTCATAATTGTATACAGCTGCTTCTCCTGCTATTATCCCGGATGCTATTGCCGGAGTAATACCATCAAATGTTAATGGATCAACAAGTCCAAGTGCATCTCCGCATAGATAAACATTCCCCTTTGCAACATTGATATCAGGAAATCCGCCTTCAGGTATGATCTTTGCTGAATACTCCCTGAGAGAATAACCTTTAACCTTTTCTGCTATACCGGTCATTTCCAGGAAATCATCAAGAAGCTTTTCTGGTCTTATCTTTCTGTCAACAAGTTCCTTTATTGGAGATCCTATCCCCACTGCAAGGCTATCCTTGTATGTGTACATGAACCCTGCAACCAGAGGGTCCGTCATTATCATTCTCCATGACATGCCGGTATTATCATCTGGAAAGCCAAATATTGTGTTAAGATCTCCTTTCTTTATGGAATAAACCATTTTAACGGCCTGTACGGAATTTTCAGGAGTCCAATCTCCCTTTATTCCTGACTCCATGGATACCAGGGAGTTGACGCCTTCAGCTAGTACAAATGATTTGGCTGATACCTCACCCCGATCTGTTGTCAGTGATTTTGCAATGCCATTTTCCCAGTTAAGTTTCAATGCAGTGGTTTTCGGTATAACCATGGCACCTGCCTTTTCAGATACCGATGATAGCCATTTATCAAATTTGAGCCTGCCCGTTGTTACAAGACCTTCAGGATGGAATTCTATATTTACCGGTTTGTTGCCATTATACAGAGAAAGTTTGATGGTTTCCACGTTTCTTTCAAATGGCATATCTTCCCCGAAGACAGATGTCACATAGTCTTTTCTTATCATGGCTCCTGAAACGTTTTTGGATCCCGGTTCAGGTCCCCTCTCTATAACCAATACCTTCTTTCCCTCAGATGCGGCCTTCAATGCAGCAGCCGAACCTGCAGGCCCTGCACCCACAACTACTATATCATAATCAAGCATTTATATCACCAATTTTTTTAATGAGCTCCGGAACTATCTGGAAAACATCCCCGATAACCCCATAATCGCAATTTTCGAATATCTGCGCCTCGGGATCACTGTTTATTGCGATTATCCTCTTTGAACCCTGAATTCCCACAAGATGCTGTATTGCACCGGATATGCCAAGGGCCAGGTACAGATTGGGTCTAATAGTTGTGCCGGTTTGCCCAACCTGTCTATCTCTCGGGTACCAGTTTGCATCTGCAAGTGGTTTGCTAACTCCAACAATGCCGCCTATTTTATTCGCAAGGTCTTCAACCATTTTCAGATTGTCTTTGTTTACCAATCCTCTCCCGGCACCAACAACAACCTGTGCAGCAGCCAGGACATTCGTTTTCTCTATATTTTTGTAATCTGTTATTTTAAATCTGGTATCTGCCTTTTTTAATGTATCCTTTATTAATTTTCCCTTGAACTCTCTTTCAGGAAGAGCTGAGAATACTCCGGCCCTTGTGGTTACCATAATTGGCTTGTTATTAGGGCATATGATAGTTGATGTTTCCTTTCCGCCGAAGTCCGGTCTTGTAGCCTGCAACTGCCCTTTCTCATCCACATCGAATATTATGCAGTCAGCTATAAGTCCTGTATTAACTTTTATTGCAGTTGTGGATGCCAGTTCCCTGGAATTATATGTTCCAGGGAAGAATATGGAATTCGGTTTGTATTTATTTACCATCATTTCCAGGGCCTGCGTATATATATCATTATCGTACCTCTTTGCATTCTCTGCTTCACAGTAATAAACTTCATCGGCACCGTATTTGAAGGATTCATCTATGAGCTTTTCATCCTTCTCCCCAATGATGATTGCTCCAAGTTTTGTATCCATTAAATCTGCAACCCTTCTGGCGGCTCCAAGGATTTCCAGTGATGTTTTATTGAGTTTTCCATCAAAGTGGTCTATGTAAACCCAGATATTATCATCAACCTTTGTTACTGGATCAGGTTTCTCATAGGCATTTTCCATTTCTTTCATACCCTTTAATGATTCTTTTATTTTTGATACCAGAAAATCAACGGTTTTATTCAGGTCCTCGTTTTTAATAATTTCTGGGTTTCTCATTTTTGGCGGTGGTCTTACTCTTATAACCTTCGTGGGCGATGCTGCCAGACCTATTTTTGCGGGATCCGCATCAATATCAGTTTTTGAAAGCCGGGTTACCTGGAAAGTCATCGATTTTATCATACCTTCCAGTGTTGCTTCCCGGGGAGTATTGGAACCTTCTGTTATAGTTGCAACAAATGGCATTTTAACTTCAACAACTTCGGTATCAAATTCCGTGGTTCTCTGGAGTTTTGCAAGTTTTGTTTTCATGTCAATGTCCAGTATTTTATCAGTGTATGCCACTTCAGGAATTCCAAGCCACATTGCTGTCTGCGGGCCAACCTGCTGTGTTTCACCATCAAGCGCCCTTCTTCCGAATAAAATAATATCGGGCTTGCCGATTTTGTCTATTCCCCTTGAAACTGTATAGGATGTTGCCCATGTATCAGATCCTACCATTGCAGCATCTGTAATAAGGTATATATTATCTGCACCCATTGCAACTGCATCTCTCAATGTCAGATCTCCCTT
>JAJZZW010000138.1 GCA_021797385.1 Thermoplasmata archaeon
CTTTTCGCAGGATCCTCGCTACCGAGCTCAGATACCAGTATTCCTGTAAGCTCGTACGCATCGTTCTCATTCTCAGTACTTACAAGCAATTTTGCAAGTATTTCAGGCCACTCCCGCGTAAAATGGTAGAATTCAATTGAAAACCGGATAAACTCCTCATCGGATATTTCTCCTCTTGCAAATCTGTTGATGAAGTCATTATCAGTAGCTTCATGTCCCTTTACAACCCTCTTTATTTCTCCGTAAAAATCTGATTGCTGCATACTATATAATATAATAAATACTATTTAACCCTTTTGAAATTTACATATGGACAGCATCATTTAAACTACATTACTTATTGTATCGAATAGTAAACTATTTTTAATTATTAAAGCCAGTTTATGGAAATTTTATGGCGAAATTATGCCTCACATTTAGCACCTCCTACTGGTTTACATCATGAATCTGAATATTTTATATTTCACCAGTAAGAATAATATTTAATGGCTTTCATGACATTCCATATATCTCCAGTACGGCTTTTAAATCCCTGAGAGCTATTTCTGGAGGAAATGGAACCTGAGTGTCATTTTCCACGCTCTTTACAAATTCTCCCATCTCCTTTTCATATACATCGTATTTTTTAATATTGAGTTTCTTGCCATTGAGAATAAGATCGCCATAAACAGTTCTGTTAGCAGTATCAATCCCCCATTCCGTCCTGGATGCAGGGTCCTCGTATAGAGACCCATTGTCACCGATTACCTCGAAGGCTGGGAGTTCGGGTGGATTACGGTACGCCCATGTATAGAAGAATAGCCCTGTACTTCCGTTCTTGAATCTAAACATTGCAGTGGTTGTGTCTTCACCCTGAAGGGCAGAACCACCATGCCGGCTAAATCCATCTATACTGTCATACTCACCGCCGAAGTTCAGAAGAGTATCAATGAAATGGATACCACCGTCTATGAGAGATCCTCCCCCCATATTCTTGCTGTTTGTCCTCCAGCCTTTATTTGTGTAATATCTCTGATCCCTAACAACAATGGATATAGGTTTGCCGATTTCGCCGTTTTTGATTATTCTCACAGCCTCTCTTACAGACGGATCAAAATAGTACTGATCTGTAACCATGAATTTTACATTGAATTTTCTCGATGCTATTATCATATCCTCTGCATCCTTTACAGATGTTGCTATGGGTTTTTCAATCATGACATTGCTCCCCATTTCCATTGCCTTCATGGCCATTTCCCTGTGGAGATAATGTGGCACAATAAGATCGACTATGTCAAATTTATCATTGAGCGCCTCATCATAGCTGCTGTACACTGAATTTATTCTGAATTTCTTTTTAGATTTTTCAATAACATCAGTTTTTCTTTCAACTATGCTTATATCCATGTTTTTTATTGCGGACAGGTGCATCTGCCCGAAATTGTTCACACCTACAACAAGAATCCTCATGTATAATAGAAAGTATTATTCTTAATTATGTTTTTGCTTGAAATAAAATTATTGAAATATACTATAATTTTCCTGAAATCTCTAAAAATGCAATTCAGTTGGAACCATGTCCTGGGGCTATGGATTACTGATAGTATTTTGCCTCCATCTTATCCATTTTCTTCATGTCTTCGGGTTTTATTTTGATATCCGCACTGGATATATTTTCCTTCATATGTTCCTTATTGCTTGCCTTTGGTATAGGAAAAACATTATCCCTGTTCATTAGCCAGGCGAGAGCCATCTGTGATGCAGTGGCGTTATATGAAGTGCCTATTTTTTCAAGTTCATCAATCATTTCAATTTTAGAGAATATTTTTCCATGGGATAATGGACTGTAAGCAATCACAGCAATTTTGGTATCCCTGCAAAAATCATATAACCCGGAGATCTCGATGTCCCTGGTCACCAGGCTGTATTCCACCTGGTTGGATACAATTTCATACTTTTTCATGCTTTCTATAGCCTCCTTCGTCTGATCCACGGAAAAATTGCTTATCCCGATATAATGAACTTTACCTTCATCTATCAACTCCTCCATAGCCTTCATCGTTTCGTTTATGGGAACAGTCTTACTTGGCCAGTGCAGCTGATATAGATCAATATAATTAGTTTCAAGTTTTTTTAGGCTACCATTGCATGCTTTTATAACTGAATCGTGATCAAAATGATCTGGCCATACCTTTGTTGCTATGAATATGTCTGATCTTCTATAGCCTTTGATAGCTTTTGCAACAATGGGTTCGGTTCCATACATTTCGGCGGTGTCAATGAAATTAATTCCATTGTCAAGAGCGTATTTTATTGATTCAATATTTTTGTTTATATCAGTTCCAATCTCCCATGTTCCTATACCCAGTGCTGACAGTTTCTTGCCGGTTGTACCGAATTCTCTTAATTTCATGAGATATCATCAGTGCGTGTACTAAACATTTTTTTATAACAATAAAACTACAGAAAAATAATATTTAAGAATTATTAAGTTGATTATTTATCCATTGCTTATTATGTCATTTCTGAAGACTGTTTTTTTCTATTAATCTAAACAAAAGGTAATACTTTACTGATTGCCCTGCTTATTTAATATACATGGTTTATATTTCCTCTCATGGATGCAGTGGAGTTGCTAATGATAGATCATTCTGCACTAAGAATCAGATCTGAAAAAAATGATTTTATTGATATGATGGGATTCAGGGCATTTCTCATGGATATACATGTAGCCATAGAGGAGAAAGTAGTATTTCCTGAACTGGTTTTATTGGGAGATAATGAAGCAAAGAAAACGGTAGATAGCCTGATCGCCGATCATAAACTTCTGGATAAACTGTACAGCAACCTTGTAAAATGGAAAGCTGATGAAAACCCACTGTATGAACAGAGGATTCCACTATTTTATCAGACCCTGACATTCCATAACTCTCAGGAAGAAAAACTGGTATTCCCACTCTGGAAAAAACTTGAACCTGAGAAAAATAGAGATGACATGAAAGCCAGTTTAGAGATAATTGAATCTTCCGGGCTGAACGTATACATGAAGGAAACTGGGGTATCACCTGAAATGATAAAATATATAGAGCAATGATAAATTCTTAAAAACTCTCTATTTCATTCAATATATATATTATATAGTTATATATGAAGTATATTGGAAATCATTAATTATGGCAGGGTAATTTTAAAATACAGATGGTGAAAAAATGGAAATAAAATTTATGGGAAACTGGTCTTCTCATATTGAGGCAGGACGGAGAAATGTATCAATGATTATTGACAGGCAGATATTACTTGATTGCGGTCCACACACTATTGAATCCATGTTAGAATCTGGAGTAGATCCTGGAAAGCTGGAGAAAATTTTGATAAGCCATATGCATCTGGATCATTTCGGTGGACTTGCTGAAATTCTGTGGTATAGGGGTTCAAGGAATATCAAGGATGAACTCATAATTATGGGCCCACCGGGAATTAAGAAGAACACAGAACGTATACTTCAGTTATATAATACACCAGATAATGAAAAATTCAGGGTAACAGCTAACTATGTGGAAATCAATGATGGCAGGGAGGTTTACGAGCTCAAGGCAAGGTTCATAGAAAAGAGTGAACATGATTATATTGAAACTTTTCATGGCAATCACGCTATTCCGGATAATATGTATAGAATAGAGTACCAGAATCATATTATCGCCTATACTGGGGATACTGCATATAATGATAATATTGCTAGGGTTGGGGAGGATGCAGACCTATTCTTCCATGAGATGACATATCCCGATGAAGATTACAAAACTGCCGAATTCTGGAAGCATTCTACCTATTCTTCAGCCATGAAGGGATTCAGGGAAAGTCATGCAAAGAAGCTGGTACCCATTCATTTGACCGACGAAACACTTGCGATTCTGGAAGCTCACAAGGAGAAAGATATAATAATGCCATTCCAGGACATAGTATTATAATTATATTTTTATCCAGTTTTATTATTTTTTCATTTATTTATTCTTGAAGTTAATTTATCTAATTCCTGGAAATCAAGGTTAATTGCTTCTTTACTTCTGGTTTTAAATGATTTTGCAACTATCATATAAAATTCCCTAGACCTTCTGAAATCTACTGATAAGGATTTATATTTTAAATCATGATAAATATGTAGGCCATCTACATTTTCTGAAAATTTGCATTCAATAAAGCAAATATCTCCAGTATCTTCATTCAAGGCTATTGCATCTATTTCAACCTCCTTCTTCCAGAACCTTTTGACGTTTGTGGGCATAAATGGTAGTTCAATAATACCTGTTTTTATCATTTCAATAACTATCTTTTCAAATGCATGTCCGTAATAAATATTTAGATCAGTCTTGATTAAAGTCATTACTTTATCACTTTGGTCAATCTCCAGCATGGATAAATTTGGATACACGAATCGGTAATAAAAAGTCATGAAATAATCCTTTATTTCATAAATTCCCCGGCGTTTCTGGTTTAAAGGCAGTATATAATCAATCAGTCTAACATAAATAAGGGTTTCAAGATACTTCGATATATTTCCTTTATCCAGATGTGTAGCATTTTCCAACTTTCCATATGTATTATATCCAATGGATATATATCTTAGAATAAGTTCATAAACACGCGGTTCCCTGAACTCTTCCTTGAGGAATATTTTTGGCTCTTCGTATAGGATTTCACCTTTTGTCATTATTTTGTTTATTATATTTTCCTCAACGGTCAAGTTCTTATCTACAAGAGAGAGATAGAATGGGATGCCACCAAAAATTGAATATATCTTAATTAAGTCTTCAAAATTTCGATCATAAAAGTATCTGGCTTCTCTGATTCCGAAGGTTAAAAGTTCAAGACTCCCAGTTCTCCTCCCATATAAAGGTGATTTATAACTCAATAGTTCATCCTCCATCATGCTTATACTGGAACCGGA
>JAJZZW010000016.1 GCA_021797385.1 Thermoplasmata archaeon
CTTTTCAGATAGGTCAAATTAAAATTATTTTAATCATTTAATTTTAATATTCTAATTTTAGAAAAATTTATATTGAAGAACATATTTATGAATCGATTGTTATGATGTCAGGTCAAACCCCAATATTAATATTAAAGGAAGGTACAGAAAGGCAGCAGGGAAAGAATGCCCAGAAGAACAACATTGAAGCCGCCAAGGCTATTGCAGATGCTGTAAGGACAACCCTGGGTCCGAAGGGCATGGATAAGATGATGGTTGATTCTATCGGTGATATAATTATATCCAATGACGGTGCAACCATTCTTAAGGAAATGGATGTAGATCATCCCACTGCAAAAATGATTGTTGAAGCATCAAAATCACAGGATACTGCTGTAGGCGACGGTACAACCACAGTTGTGGTTCTCGCAGGAGAGTTGCTTAAGCAGGCTGAGGCGTTGCTTGATCAGGGAGTTCATTCCACCATAATAGCAGACGGGTACCACCTCGGAGCAGAGGAGTCAAGAAGACAGCTTATAGCAATGTCTGTAAATGCCAATAATGATGAAATACTGAAAAAGATTGCAATTACTGCACTTTCTGGAAAAAACACCGGTGTCAGCGCCGAATTTCTTGCTGACCTTGTGGTTAATGCTATAAATGCAGTTTCAGAGACAGATGGCAAAAAAATTGTTGTTGACACTGCAAATATAAAGGTTGATAAAAAGAGCGGTGGAAGTGCAGCTGATACAAAATTCATAAGCGGGCTTATAATAGATAAGGAAAAAGTCCATTCAAAGATGCCCTCTGTTGTAAAAAATGCAAAAATAGCATTAATAAATTCCGCACTTGAAATCAAGAAAACGGAAATAGATGCAAAGGTCCAGATAACAGACCCCTCAAAGATACAGGACTTCCTTGACCAGGAAAGTGACACCCTCAAGGAAATGGCTGAAAAAATACACAAATCAGGAGCAAACGTTGTTCTATGCCAGAAGGGTATAGATGACACAGTTCAGTATTACCTTGCAAAATATGGAATATATGCTGTAAGGAGAGTTAAACAGAGTGATATGGAAAAGCTTGCAAAAGCAACAGGCGCAAAGATGGTAACAGACCTAGATGATATCTCCAATGAGACAATGGGAAAGGCTGAAACTGTAGAAGAGAGAAAGATCGGCGATGATAGGATGACATTTGTAACCGGCTGTGAAAATCCCAAGGCTGTAGATATACTTATCAGAGGAGGAACAGAGCACGTTGTTGATGAAATAGAGAGAGCACTAAACGATGCAATCAGGGTTGTTGCAATAACCAAGGAAGATGGAAGATATCTTCCAGGAGGGGGCGCAACTGAGGCTGAACTTGCAATGAAACTCAGATCATATTCCAACAGTGTTGGTGGCAGGGAACAGTTATCCATAGAAGCATTTGCCAAGGCACTTGAAATTATACCCAGAACTCTTGCAGAAAATGCCGGAATGGATCCAATAAACACCCTTATATCACTAAAATCAGAGCACGAGAAGGGAAACAAAAACTTCGGTGTGGATATGGATGCAAATAAAATCAGCGATATGCTCAAAGCAGGCGTCTTTGATACATTCCGTGTTAAAACCCATGCCATTGAAAGCGCTGTGGAAGTTGCCACAATGATACTCAGAATAGACGATGTCATTGCAAGCAAGAAATCCTCTGCACCAGCAGGTGGAGCCGGTGGCATGCCAGGAGGCATGGGTGGCGGTATGCCCGGTGGAATGGGCGGATACTGATTTTTTTATTTTTCCATTTTTTATAAAGTATAAATATTATTTAACAATGTTTTAACGGTGACATAGAATGATGCAGTTTAATATTAGTTCTACCGAAAGGGATTATGAGACTGATTACGATGTAATTATAATAGGTGCAGGTGCAGCCGGCTATTCTGCCGGGGTATATATAAAAAGATCTGGAATGAGTGTTGCTATTCTTGAACGCGAAGCAGTCCCAGGTGGAAACACTGCAGTATCACCTCTTGTTGAGAACTATCTCGGGTACAGGGCTATAGATGGAGCCGATCTGGCCGAGGATTTCAGGAAGCACTACGCGCAGTATGGAAAAATAATTACGGAAATTGATGTGCGTGATATAAAGAAAGACGGAGATAAATTTCGGATTATCACAAACAGGTCCGACTTTACTGCAAAGGCTGTTATAGTTACAACCGGAACAACCCATAGGAAAATGAATGTGAAGGGTGAGGATGAATACTATGGTAAAGGTATATCCTACTGTTCAACATGCGATGGATATTTATTCAAGGATAAGGATGTTGCTGTGATAGGTGGAGGCAATTCTGGTGCCATATCTGCACTTTACCTTGACGGTATAGCCAAAAGTGTTTCTATTATAGCCCACTCTAAAATTAAAAAATGTGAGGATGCCTACGTAAAATCCATTGACGAAAAAAAGATTCCTTTTATACTTAACGCTGAAACCGAGGAGTTTGTTGGAGACGGAAAGAAACTCACTGAATTAAAGTACAAGGATCTGAAAACCGGTGAGGAGAAAACTATTAAACTGGATGGAATTTTTGTTTATATCGGTGTTATACCTCAGACAGCTTTCCTTAAGAACATAGGTGTGAAACTGGATAACCACGGATTCATAATTGGCGATGAAAAGGGGAGGACAAATATACCGGGAATATATGCAGCAGGTGATGTATTATCAGGCAGTGAAGAGCAGATAGCCACCGCAGTAGGTGACGGGAGCAAAGCTGCAATAACTCTTTATACTGATATAATAAATAAAAAGTTTTAAATTTATTCTTTTTCTATCGAATCTATGAAGAGAGACATACTTTCCGTTGCAGATATGCAGAATGATCTTGAAGATATAATCGATTTGTCAATTAAATTGAAGAAATATAGAACCATTAAATTTTCGGAAAAGAAGATACTTGGGATGATTTTTGAAAAACCCAGCACAAGAACCAGGATATCCCTTGAGGTTGCAATGGAGCAGCTGAACGGGCATGCCATTTATCTCAGTCCCAAGGATATGCATCTTGGAGACGGAGAGACTATCGCTGATACGGCAAGGGTAATGTCCAGATTTCTTGATGTAATTTCTTACCGTGCGTTCGATTACAGGAATGTAAGGGAACTGGCAAAATATTCTACTGTACCAGTACTCAACGCTCTTGATAACAAGGAGCATCCCATGCAGATTGTGGCAGATTTTATGACCATAATGGAGAAGAGGCACAGGCTTGAAAACCTTAAAATGGCATACATAGGTGATGGAAACAATATGGCAAATTCACTTCTTCTTGGTGCTGCCATCACAGGAATGGATATATCAGTTGCATGTCCGGAAAACCACGATCCCGATCAGGACATACTTTACAGAGCGAAGGACATAGCCCTAAAAACTGGAAGCAGGATAGAAATAGTAAGGGATCCCAGAACCGCAGTTGATTCGTCAGATATAGTATATACTGATGTATGGGTTTCCATGGGTGAAGAAAATGAAAAAGATAAAAAGGAAAAGGCCTTCAAGAATTTTCAGGTTAATGAAAATCTGGTGGATTTCGCAAATAAAAACTATATATTCATGCACTGTTTACCTGCCAGAAGGGGTCTTGAGGTTACCGATGAGGTGATAGAGGGAATACACAGTGTCGTATTTGACGAGGCTGAAAACAGGCTTTACAGCGAAAAAGGAGTAATATATACCGTACTTTCATAATATTTTAGAGATTGGCTGTACATACATTGTATAATTTTTATAACATTGAGTATATTCTTTTTCACTAGGGATTTAAATAATGTACAAAGCGCCCGCGCCGGGATTTGAACCCGAATCTAAGGCTCCGCAGGCCTTCAGGATATCCAAATTACCCCACACGGGCTCATTAGTATGGCTTATACATATTTTAACTTTATAATTTTACATAAATAGAAGAATATGTTGGAGATTCTGACAGCACTATAAATGAAATTAATCTGCCCTGAATTTAGGTAAAATAATGTCAATAAGTGACGGATTCCCAATAATAGCAGATGAAACAGCCTTCTGGAATGCATCTTTAAGTTCTGATATATCATTAACGGTGTATGAGTCAACACTAAAACCCTTTGCTATTGTTGCAAAATTAATTCTGGGATTGTCAATATCTATAAATTCCGTGTCCTTTGAATTTTTAATATATTTTTCCGTTGTGTTTTCAAAATACGGCCACTCTATTGCCCAGGACCCATTATTCAAAATAATATATATTACTCCTAACCCGTAATGTTTAACACTCCACAAGGCAGAGGTGATATTTCCGAAGATTGCATCTCCGTCTCCCGTTATGCAGACCACCGGTTTGTAATTTTTAACACCAGATATGTAATTCTCTTCGTTTCTGGCTAAAAATGTACCATAGGCCATGCCCACAGGAGAACCCAAATGCCCACTGGGGTTGCTGAAAAATGTTCCGGGGGTATTAAGGTTTATCTGCTGGTTCAATCCATTGTATGATTTGATGCTGCCATTAACAAGTGCCATCCCCGCTTTCCATTCCTTATTGAGGACATACCCGATAGAATTGTCAGATAGTATGCCCTTTTCAATATCTTTAGCAGCCAAATTTTCTATATCTCTCATTAATTTCTCATGTTTCTCAATAACAGAGGCTTTCCTATTTTCGATAACTTCCCTTTCTTTATGATTCAGTTCCGTTTTTTTCATTATTAATTCCAGCGTTGGTCCAAGGTCACATTCTATATCAATAGAGTTGAACAGGTTGGAGGATCCATAATCACCACCGCTATAGATATCCCTCCTTCTTACAAATTCTGTGGAAAAATCTATAATATCCTTATCCACAGGGAAGGCATTTCCGGGAAGTATCCCGAATTCAAATAGAAGCAGAAGGTCATCGTTTGCAGTTTCGGGTACATACATTCTTGGAACAAAACCCAGATGCATCCGATTTTGCAGTGGAAAACTCATGAAATAGCGGCGTTCCTTAACACCTATTCCGAAATTATCGGCAAATTTAATCATTGTATCCACATATTCCATATTTCTTCCTGCATGCGAAACAAAAATTTCAGGATTATTTGAAGCGAGTATTTTGCCCATTATTACTTTTATGGTATCAATATCCGGTAATCTTTTGTTATAATAAAATTTCTTTGTCCTGATTTCCATCCCATCGTAGGGTTTCTGCATGAGATCATGGCGCAATGTCAGAAATGATATGCCTTTTGGTTCGAGTTGGGTAATAAAAAATGCCTTTGATAAGTCTTCCTCCATCATCTCCTCCGACTGTGAATTGTTTGACCATTTAACCCATGGCTCGATGATATCAAGATGCTTTGAAGAATAATGGCTGGTAGGATCATTCAGAAGATGTGTCCCGGGAATATCTCTGGAAGCAAGTACCAGAAGAGGTGCCATATTTAAGTATGATGAATATAGTGCACCGATGGAATTCTGTGTTCCGACTATCCTATCCACGAGTGCGATGCCGGTCCTGTTTTTTGCCAGAGCATAACCTTCCGCAGAACTTATTGCAGTAAATTCATGTAATGCCTGTACCCATTTCGTCCCTTTTTCAACAGATATTGCATCCTGAATTTCTGCCATTCCGGCTCCTGTTGTTCCGAAAATAAAATTATTTCCATATAATTTCAGAGATTTTATTAAAACCTGTGCCAGTGTTTTAATTTCATAATTTTTATCCATTAAATCAAATCTCTTTTATGAATTTAAGTCTTTCCAAGGTTATGTATCATATTATGTGTAAATATAAACCTCCCTGTTAATAATGAAATGATCATTAAATAACAGGGAGAAATACCTCTTTTGAATCCAGGAGGTAATAAAATATTGGAATATACCGCTTTGAATTCACAAATCATTAAGTGTATCGATAAGTGAGGTAAAACAGGAGAATCCATCACGGGAAATCTCCACGAAGTTATATTCTGGAATGAGTCTATCAAATCAATTGAGGGTCGTTGATTTATGTACTTTAGGCAAATTTTTAAAGAACAATAGAATAAAAAAATTTATAGAAAAAATGACAGATATAAATATAAATGAGTATTTTAAAATATAAGACGATAAAATATATCCTATTATTAGGGCGAATATTGGGATAACAATAGAATTTAATGTATTTTTTAATCCATATATACTGCCTGAGATATTTTTATCTATATACTTGAGATTAATAAGACTATGGAATAAAGATAATATCGATTCCATAAATCCGCTTGCAAACAACACAATATAGATTGAATACAGATAATAATGTGATAAATATATAATATAATAAACGAATATAAATGAAAATGATATAAATATATAATATTTATGGATAATTTTCCTGCTCTCTGTTTTTATTTTTGAAGTTAAAAACGTACCAATTAAGCTCCCAAGCAATGAAGAAACATAGAATGATGTTAATATAATTGCACTTACTTTTATTATATCATGTGATATAAACACAATAAGGGGCATAGTCATTACCATAGCCGCCCCATTAACTATCGCCAAAATGGTGAAAAGTTCGATAGTATTATTATTCTTTAAATATAGTATGCTATCTCTAAGGCTCTTCAATTTAGTTAAACTGAATTTTTTGGTTTCAAATTTTATTCCACTAACATCTAACGATAGAAAAACTGAGGTCACCAATCCATAAATTATAAGCATAAATAGTATTGAATATATATAATTATATGCTAATAACATACCAAGTGAAAGAAGACCAATAATTGATGAGATAAAAATCACCGAATGTAAATTTTTAAAATATTTTTTGGAACTTTCATTTTTAACGATGTGTTGCTGGATAGCCATAAAACTCAGATTAGAAAAAGTTGATAACAACCGCAATATAAATAATAGTAGTAGAAAAATAATATAATTATTAAATGAAAAATTTAACAGATCTAAAAGCATAAAAAACAGAATAACTACCTTGAACATTTCAGAAAATGTTAATAGTAATTTTTTATTTTTTATGCTATCAGTTAATGGCCCTATGATAAATGAAAATATAGCCGGTATGTAAAATACAGATAACGTTATACTCCCCAGCAATATCGAACCGGTTCTAATTAGAATTAAATCAACGAAAATTAATGCTGCCCCATATAATAAAGAATTCAAAAAAATTGCAATATATATTTTTTCGTAATTGTTAAGCATAATCCTAAAATACAAACCTTTATATATACATATATCGCATCAATATCTTGATAGACATGAAAGAACATATAAAATGGAGTATAGAAGTTGATAGATTTGGTGTGATAAAATATTCTGAAATTAATGGAGAGAATGATCCAATAAGCCCGAAAATGGCTAACTTAAGATGTGGCGTAGAGCTTGAAATACTTTATTAATATTATTTTATTCTGAAATTTATGATATACAATAAAAATCTGATATTAATAATCATGCCTACCGAGCTATGCAATTTTCGGTGTGTTTATTGTTATGAAAATTTTATTCTTAAAAAGATGGAAACTAAAACTTTTAACGGTATTAAAAATTAGATATTGAATAGAGCACCTACACTTGAAGAATTAACCATAGATTGGTTTGGAGGAGAGCCCATGCTTGCATATAATATAATAAAAGATATAATGCAATTTTCACACCGCTTGTCAGAGAAATACAATTTTACGCTCATATCATCTATGACCACAAATGGTAGTTTACTAACATTAAAGAAGTTATATGAATTGAATGAGTTGGGAGTTAACCGCTTTCAAATTTCTTTTGATGGAAATCAGGATCTGCACGATAAACTCAGGATAACCAGAGTTGGAAATGGCTCTTTCAAAATTATATATCGGAATTTAGTGAATCTACATAATAGTAACTTAAGATCATCAATCATAATTCGGCTACATTTAAATAAAAATAATTATGAAGGTATATCAAAATTCATCGACAAATTATCAGAGGATTTTGCATATGATGATAGATTTTTGTTATTTATACGTGGGCTATCTAAACTGGGTGGGAAAAATGACAATGATTTACCGGTTATAGAAAATCCTGAGATAGTGAAAAATATGATAACAACCCTGACATTAAAAGCGAGGAAATTACATTTAACATTGTATAGAGATGCTTGTATAATGTGTTATGACGCCTCGTTCTCGGAATATGTTATAAGGTCTGATGGTAGCATACAGAAATGTACTGTAGCCTTATATGACGATAAGAATACTATATGGAAAATAAATGAAGATGGAACAGTAAATATAAACACTGATAAATTGACATATTGGGTTAGGGGTCAGTTATCTGGGAATCCGGCACAGCTAAAATGCCCACTAAGGTCTAAAAATTGAAATATTCATAAACTATGTAAGGAATCCCAAGGTGAAATTAAAGTATTGCAATATACGGCTATTATAAATAGTCTTAGCCTTAATTTGAGTCAAAATGTTTTACTCTTAAATTCAAATAAATAATTTGGATAATGTAATTATTTTACTTCTATGAAAAACCTATACTTAACATTCCTTTATGCCACCGCTAAATAGTTATTCACTTTAGCGTTATCTACTCTATAGTTTTTCACTATTTCCTTCATTGAAAGCTTCTTCAGAATTCCAAAGTGTAGTTCATTAGTAGTTATAGATAGTTTAAACCTATGCAAATCTAAATAGATATATATAAAGAATAATTTATATAAATATATTAGCAAGGTAATCTAAATGCCTGGAAGAATATGGACCGGTGAGGAGAAGTATAATATTATAATGGAATCATTCCAGAATCCTGATATTACCATAGCAGAGATATGCAGGAACCATGGAATAGCTGTATCAATGTTCTACAAATGGAAGGATCAGTTCTTAGAAGGAGGAAGAAAGGAACTGGAATGATGAGAATAAATCCATGCAGAGAAATGCCTTTTTCATAACCTATCGATTGTACCTGGTGGATAAGGCCAGGAGACATGAATACAGATCTGATGAATGATAATATTTATTTTTAATGGCCTTTATCTTTTCCCATAGGTTTTATTATAAACTTCATCATGTGTGCCAATTTTTATAAATATGGCCATGCAGTCTTCTTCCTCTATTCTATAGAGTATTACGATTTTTTGCCTGTTTACTTTTACTGTTCTGTAATTTTTGATACGGCCTGTTTTAGTGGCACCGATATAGGGATTTTCCTTCACCGCATATATTTTCTTTTTAATCTGTTCTTTGATATTTTTATCTTTAACCTTTTGTATATAATCTTCTATAGCAGATAAATCAATAGAATAATTATCACACATTTAAATCATGAAAATAGAGAATCTATGTCAGAATCATCTTTTATTATATGCCTACCATATATTCCTTTTCGGATATTCTCTTTGTCTATTTCTTCGGCATTTTTCCAGAAATCATCAGAATTAACTTCACTGTAAAACCATGCAAAGCTGTCAAGGTCTATAGGATTGTCGAAATCTTCTGCATCGATATAAGGCTCCGTTTTATCTGCCAGTTCCTCAAGTTCCTTTCCATTTTTATTAATATATGGTTTTATAAGATTATCTATAATAACTGAGGTTTTATTATCTATTTTAAAATCATCATTAATAAGCTCTGATTCCTTTGCAGGATTGGTACCTGCCTGTTCTTTAATTATAATATCTTCTTCAAGGTCTTCAATGTTTTTTATATCTTCAGAATAAGGACCAAAATAATAACGCTTGAATGATAGATCAGATAATCTTTTTCCATATTTTTTAACATATTCATATTCAGCAAAATAAGAAAGTTTTTGTAATTTCTTCTGGGACAATGGACCATATTTGCTTAATAGATATTTAACAAGGTCTACTCCGCTTATTTTTACTTTCTCCATATACTACAATTAAAATCACTATATATACATTTTTCGTTATAGCATACTTATAATATAATCCAGTAATTATATAATGTTATTTTTATATTACAAAAACAGGATCGGAAGTATATAAATAAAGAATTGAGAACACTAACCTAGCATGTTACTGCATTGAACTTTTATAATCATGCAAGGGACGGGATTTGAACCCGCGAACTCCTTCGAGATAGAATCTTAAGTCCTACACCTTTGGCCAAGCTTAGTTACCCTTGCGTTCCGGTAGTAATATGTTTTTGATTAATAAGTTTTTTTAAGAGCATCCTGAAGAGATAATATAATATTTATATGATATATCACTAAGATATTATGGATGATGAAAATAATAATGCTGTTATGGGATTTAAAATGGAGGAGGAGCCAAAATGGATAAGGGTATCCCTGGATGATGGAGCCGTACTGGAAATTAAAATGGAAATAATGTCAATCATGAAAGTTGGAAACGATCCAAACACCGGGCTTCCACAGTATGGCATAAATGCAGTACCTATGATAAGAACCATGAAGGTACCGAAAGAAGCTATAAAAAAGAAAACTGAAGCTGATAAAGGCCTTTATAGATAGGAAAATATTCGTACAAATAAATTTAAATTATCTACTGAAATAGAGTAAAATGGATGAAATGGATTTTAAGATTTTAGACATGTTGCGGGAAAATTCAAGAGAAAAAAATATGGAGATAGCAAGAAATTTAAACGTTTCAGAGGGAACCATAAGGAAGCGTATATTTAATATGGTAAGTTCCGGTGTAATTCAAAAGTTTACCGTGGAAACTGCCATATCTATTGAGGGTATAGTTTTAATAAAACTGGATTCAAGAATAGCAACAAACACAATTAAACTTTTGAAAAACATTTACAGGGATGTTTACGAATTTTCCGGTAGAATTGACGTTGCTGTGAGGATCCTGAAAAGTACAATTGATGAATTAAATATGGAGGTAGATAAAATCAGAGATATGAGTGGTGTACTGAACACAGATACAATGGTAAGGCTTAAATGAAATTTAACGATATTATTATATATTCTGAATAAATGTAGAATTGGGTAATTTACATGTCTGAAGAAAACATAATCTTTGTGGGAAGAAAACCAACTATGAACTATGTACTGGCTATTGTGACTCAGTTTAATAATTCTGATATAAATAGAATAGTGATAAAAGCAAGAGGAAAAGCCATAAGCAAGGCAGTTGATATTGCAGAAATTACCAAGCATAAATTTATCCAGACAGCAACATATGAAAGCATCAAGCTTGATACAGAAACGCTAGAAGGAGAAAATGGGCCTTCAAACGTTTCATCCATAGAAATAGTACTTACAAAATAAATTTTTATAATGTGTAAAAAAAATTTCTACAAAACCTTAAATCATAATTTTCTATACATAAATATCACTTGGTGTTTCGATGAAAAACTTCTATGAATGGCAGTATGGTCTCAGGGATAAGATTAATGAGGTTAATTCACGACTTCTTGAATCCATAAAAACTGACCAGAATTATCTGTTCGATATGGCAAAATATACGATTGATGCCGGCGGCAAAAGGTTCCGACCCCTGCTAACAATACTGTCATATGAAATATCCTGCTACGAGCCATACGAAAAAATTCTGGACCTTGCCGCAGGTTACGAATTAATCCATACTGCCAGTCTCATACATGACGACATAATAGACAAATCAAAATACAGACGTGGCCGTGAAACTCTGTATTCCCGGGATGGTATTGACAATGCCATAGTAGTTGGAGACTATCTTTTTGCAAAGGCATACGAGCTCGGATCCAGATATGGGCCTGAGGTATCAAAAGTGATGGCTGATGGGTCTTCACATCTTGCTGAGGGTCAGGTTATAGAGGCTTTGAATATAGGAAATCTTTCACTTAGTATTGAAACATATAACAATATAATAAAAAATAAGACAGCGTACTTTTTTTCGGCATGTGCAGAGGGTGCAACCATAGCCGGCAGGGCGGATAAAACAGTTAGAAAGAAATTAAGTGATTTTGCCTTCAACATGGGCATGGCATTTCAAATTACAGATGATATACTGGATATAGTTGGCAATGAAAAGGAAATGGGGAAGCCAACGATGGTAGATTTAAACCATGACGTTATAACACTTCCCATAATACACGCCTTATCCCATGTAGATTCTGCAGATATGAAAATACTGGTAAGTATACTGCACGGTCAATATAAAGAAACCGATTATAAAATTAAATTCAGGGATTTACTTTTTAAATCAGGGTCTCTGGAATATGCTTTCAAGATAGCAAAGGACTATATTCTCAGATCAGTAGAAAATTTAAACGGTATAGGCAGATCAGAAGACCTGGGTCTATTAATGGACTTGGCACTTATTGTGGTGGATAGAATTAATGAATCAGGAGTGATATAATGACAAGGGTATTATTGTATACAGGAAAAGGTGGAGTTGGCAAGACAAGTGTTGCAGCATCTACAGCGTCAATGCTGGCAAAAAACAACAGGAAAACCATAGTGATGTCAACAGATCCTGCTCATAGCCTCAGTGATTCTCTAAATACAGAAATTAAATCTCAAGCTACAAAGATTTCAGAGAATCTATATGCTCAGGAAATAAATATAAACGATGCAATAGAATCACACTGGAAGGATCTCAGGGAGTACCTGACAGCCCTATTCCAGTACCAGGGCCTCGATCCTATTTCAGCAGATGAAATAGCTATACTTCCAGGTTTTGAGGAAGCCACATATTTGCTGTACATAAATGATTATATAAAGAACAATGAATACGATGTAATTGTTGTGGACAGTGCCCCGACAGGAGAGGCATTGAGGATGCTTTCATTTCCCGAGGTTATGCGCTGGTACATGGAAAAGGTATTTCCCATAAGCAGGACTGCTGCCAAAATAGCCAGACCCATAATGCGACCTTTCACTGGTATACCCATGCCTAATGACAAGGTATTCAAGAGTGCGGAAACACTTTACGATGACCTGGGCGAAATACATAAAATTCTGGAAGATCCGGATATCACTTCCATAAGGCTGGTAACCAACGCCGATCAGATGTCTTTCAATGAAACCAAGCGTGCGTTTACATATTTGCTTCTCTATGGATATCCTGTGGATGCAATAATAGCAAATAAAATATATCCGGAAAATACCGGCGATTTCTTCAGCAATTGGAGGGAAACACAGGCACAAATAATTGGAGAAATCGACGCCTCATTTCCAGAAATAAAGGTTTTTAAAAGTTATCTGCAAAACTATGAACTCATGGGCCAGGGGAAGGTGCTCAAATTTGCTCATGACCTTTATGGTCCCGAGGATCCATATTCCGTCTTTTATAAGGGAAAACCCATAGAATTCACAAGAGAGAATGGCAAAACCACAGTCAAAATGAAGCTTCCATTTGCAGATAAAGAAAATCTGAATCTGTTTAATAGAGCCGGTGAACTTATTGTTGAGGTAAAAAACTGGAAACGTATACTTTATCTTCCACAGACCATGGCCAATATGCAACCTACAGGGGCAGAACTCAAAAACGGTTATCTATATATAACATTAAGTTAATTACTGGATATGGATAAAAAAACAGTAATACAGATAAATATAGAGGTACCACGTATTGTTGGAACTGCCCTCCAGGAAGGCAAAAAGTTTTTTGATGGTGGACTTGAGCTTTTAAGGTTCGGTTCCAGGATGCTTAACAACAATGTATCACCTGCAGAACCGGTAAAAAAATTAAAGAAAATAGATATAAAATAGATATGCCAATGCTCATTTTCTCTTTATTTCAAGTTTATTGAGAGTTTTTTGTATTTCTTCATCAACATTTATTTTAGCGATTTCTGGATTTTTTGCTATCATGGCTACCCTGCTCTCAAATCTATCGGCATATTCAACATACCCAAGCCTTCGGGCGAGTTCACCGGAAAATTCCAGGATTTCATCATGTGTTGGCATGTTCTCGTATGATAATCTCCCTGCTGACTGCCCTACATGGACATATCCCTTTGATTCTATGAAATCCGGATCGGCACGTCTGTCTATAGTTTCATACTCATCATAATACGGGAAATTAATATTTTTTACCATGGTATGCCTTATTACCGTTCTGGTATCCAGGGATGGCAGTAGATCAATTGTTTTATTGAAGTTTTCCCATGCATTTCCTATGGCAGGATGTAATACATCATTGAAAACCTCTTTATTAGGCCCTGCAACGGTCACATATAACTGAGTAGGCAACGGATTTAAATTCTCAAGTACCTTAGGCATGGTTCCATTTGTTACAACAAATGTTGTTATTCCTCTCCTGGTAGCCGCTTCTATTAGCTCACCAAGCCTGGTGTAAAGCGTGGGTTCTCCTGTCAGGGATATAGCCATATGTCTCGGATGCGATGCCTCCTCAAACAATTCTTTCTTTACCTTGGGATTTCCCTTGAAGCCGGATATGAGTTTGAGATGAGCTTTGATGCTCTCTTCCAGTATGAATTCCGGATCATCTTCCTCATTTATATGCATGGAATCAAATCCCTGGAATCTCCAGCAAAAATCGCAGTTCTCAGAGCACGAATTCAGTGCAGGGGTCATCTGTACGCACTGATGTGATTTTATTCCATAAAATGTGTTTTTATAACATGGGGCCTTACCGAGTAATTCACTTTTCGTCCAGTGGCAAACCTTTACAGCAGAATGACTCCCAACCAGCCCGTAATGCTGCTTTTTATAGACGGCCTCATAATTGTTGATCATTATTTACCAATTTAATAAGAATATTTAACATTTACTAGAAAAGTTACCGATGTAATTTCAGGTTTGCACCATATTTTTATACGGTGGCAATATTATTAATTATGGCAAAACTTGATAATAAAATAGTATTGATAACAGGATCTTCAAGAGGTCTTGGTAGTGCAATAGCAAGGAAATTTACAGAGGAGGGTGCAAGGATAGCTATAAATTACAATAGAGACAGGGAATCTGCAGAAAAATTGAGAAAGGATCTTCCCGGTTCAGAAATTTTTCAGGCCGATGTATCAGATCATGCTTCAGTCGAGCGTATGATAAAAGATATACATGAGAAGATGGGCACCATAGATATTCTGGTAAACAATGCAGGTATACTCAGCTCATTTTCATGGGATGAGTTTGACGAAGAAAAGGTGAGGAAAATATTCGATATAAATCTCATGGGACCAATATACACTGTGAAAAACTGTTTGAACGATCTCAAGAAAAATCATGGCATAATAATTAATATGTCATCAAATGCCGGTGTGGGCACAGCAGCTAAGGGAACTACGATTTATTCAATGACGAAGGCTGCAATTGCTATGTTGACAAAGAGGCTTGCATTTGATTTGATGGAATGGCATGTTAGAGTAAATGCCATTGCACCTGGATGGATAGAATCAGATATGACCCTTGGTGGCAAGAGTCCTGAAGAAGCAGAGAAGCTCAGGCAGTCATTCAGATCGAGAACTGAACTCAATATGACAGGTAAACCGGAAAATATAGCAGATGCAGCTTTATTCCTTGCCAGCAATGAATCTGAATATATGGATGGGCAGGTACTTGTTGTGGATGGAGGAAGAATTGATAACCTGACACATGGACTGTAGTCAGACCATATACCCAAGTATAAATCCCAGTGACGGTGATAATATCCATGTCAGAATAATAATAAAAAATGGCTTCATATAAATGGCCTTGTATTTATAGGAAATGCCAACACCGAAAACACTGGATGTCAGTGTTTGGGTATTTGAAAGCGGTACAGCAAATAGTGTAGCAATTTCAACAAGCAGGGATGACACAACCAGTGAAACCAGCGCGTTTGAATACCTCATAGAGTACATTTCCTCCCCCACCCTTTTTATTACTCCGCTGCTGAAGAATAGGGATCCTGCAAATATTGCAAAAGTCATAATTAAAATGGTTGTAACATTAAAACCCTCCACATTTGCTATGAATCCAAGTGTATTCGCTCCCAGGGTAAAGGCTGTTAAAAATGATGAAACAATTATTAAGAACTTAAGCCATTTTGCAACACCCCAGACATTCTTGAAATTTCTGTGAAAAACTTCGCGTTCCGTTATATATGAAACAATTATGGAAATAATAGGCGCTATTACCCAGAAGGTAATCATGAGAAGAACAAAATTATAATCGACGGGATAGCGAATGCGGATATCTATACCAAGAGCAGTACCTGCAAGTGCCATTGTCAGCGATAGAGGTGCCCTTCCTATATTCGCAAAAAGAAATATAAGAAATGAAATAAGAAATGCATATGTGATATAGAAATATGAATGCGGTATCAGAGAAAGAGATGCGCCATGAAGGAATCTTCCCTCAATTATAAGACCCATGAAAAAACCCGTAGAACCAATCAAAATTCCAGCATATCTTTCCACTATTCTTGAACCTATTAGTGTTCCTACCGCTGCGGAAAGATTATTTCCCGAAACAAGAAGCGTGAGGAAGAATGTTAGTATGAGCGAAAAAATAAAAAATATCAACTTGTCACCGCAAGCATTATGGTGAATACAAGGTCTGAAATATCCTCACAATCATCCAGTAAATCATCCAGTTTATGTGCAAGCGTGTTCAAGTGTTCGAATACAAGATATGACATTTTTCCAGAATTTTTATACGTATAATCTATTATATCATCCTTGATTTCATCCACCTGTTCTTCTATTGCCTCTATGTTTCTTCTATCAGATCTCATTTTGCCCAGATCGTTTTCATTCAATATACTATGAACATAATCCAATGCTTTTTTATTGGATTCAAGTATGTCGATGAAATTAGTGTATGCATGATCACGTATAGCCTTTTCATCAGGAGACATATTATAATTTATATTGAATCTATTCAATTCTCTGCTCACAAAATATGTTTTATCCAGTATATCATCACATTTCTCTATAAGGTCCAGCAGATTATCCATTAAACTTGAGCTTATGGCACCGCTTGTAACCTCATGCCTAAAATCTATGTTCATTTCATCCCCTTTCTTTTCCATGGTTCTGACTTTTTCATTATATGCTTCAATATTGGCGGGGGCATTTTTAAGCATTGAAATTAAACTGGAAGAATTTTCTATTCCCATCAATGGATATTCTGAAAGTCTCGATAAAAGATTTTTTTCACCAACAACAAGAATTTTTTTCAAAAAATTGTAATTTACCATGGCAGTGTATAAAAATTATCTATAAATACTTTAAAGATTTATGCTCTAGAGAGCATACTCAGTGAGGAAATTTCCTTTGAATTTTCTATTCCCCATTTCTTTACTTTATCTATATCAACACCATTCTTTCTGGCTATTTTCTCAACCATCTTGAGCATTAATTCTCCACCGACGCTGAGAATTGTCCCTGTACCTGCACGTGAAAATATATTTCCATGGGTATCACGGAATCCGTCTCTGGTTGCCATTTTTGCAAGATGCCTGTAGGATGCATAATAAACGCCGAGCTGTGTAGTGTTCAGCATTGAGTTCAGACTTCTGGATTTTATCCTTCCAAGCGGCACATTAACTAATGGTGTAACTGTAAATTCAAAAGGTCTTCCATCAACATATGAATGGCTGAGTTGGTTAATCATCGCAATAGAGTCCCAGTTATCCTCGTCGGTTTCCTCCTGCTGTCCGACCTGTATGGTAAAAGCCGATCTCCAATAGTACTTAGTTTCATTGTAGACACCTTCCCAGACGATCTCATGAAAAGACCCATCAGGACCTATTCTCAGTGGCATCGTTTTATTGGGCATATGCTTTAATGCAAGCGAATCGCTTCCCGTTTCAACTCCGGTCTGGATGCCTATCCAGTTATCAGGCCCAGCCTTCAGTATTTCACTTAGCTTTTTTATAAGATCGGGGAATGCAGCAGGTATTGATATTCTTCCATGTGTGGGATTTGATCCCGTTACCCCCTTTATAGACATTACTGTATTCATCAGGTCAACCAATTCATCCTGATTGGGAGTAAACATCTTTTCATGCTTGTATTCAAATATTTCATCTGAATGAAGCCATGCATGGTCATTTCCACCCTTTACGTTTACTTCTATTTCTTTCTTTATTCTGTCCAGTGAGTAATATCTCAGAGGCCTCAGTGTAACCTCACAGAAATCACATCCAACACCGCAACCTCTCATGACCTCTACCATTCCCTTTGTTGCGGGATTGACAATTTCAGGTATATCCTCTAGTGCCGGATATGCTCTTATTCCTGTTCCCCTGCCAACAAATAGGTCATCGTTTTTTACAACTCTTCTGAAATGGTCATCGTATGTCATGTACCCCCTTGTGAACATATTTTTATCAATATCATCATGCTCTATGCCACGGAAAAGATCTGATATTATATCATCCATCTCTCCGGAAACTACATAATCAAAGTGATATTTGTCAATTTCATCTCTTAAAACTGTAAATTCCCACACACCGGGTCCGCCAACAACGAGTTTGGCCTTTTTACCCTTTCTTATCTGGTTGATTCTCTCCATGAGTATATCCCACTCACGCCTTACCCATGAATCAAGTGCCCCTCCGAATAATGCGGCATATGACATTGTTGTCGGACCTATACCAAGCGGGTCCATTGTGGATACGCCTATTATTTCCGTATCATCTGTGATAAAATTTGAAAGATAATCCATATGGGCAACTGCAACGTCCTTTTTTGGGTTATCCCTTAAAAGCCCTGCTTCTATTTTTCTTATTGCATATGGTGCGTTTTTTGCCTCGCCATTTGGTAATGCCTCAGGGGATGGACCTCTCAGGAATCTGTAAACCTTTCCGGGTACCTTGCTTCCCGGAGCGCACGGTAAAAAGTCCAGCAACGGGAAATTTCTGTAGTCGTAACTCAAGGTAGAGTCCGAAACTAAAACGTATTTCGTCATATGAAAGCACTTATAGAATTATTGTTTATAAATATTGTCATAAATAGAATTATTTTTAAATAGAGATTTTTTAGATTACCAGTAATAACAAGGTTTTTCATAAATTTAGTAGAACCACTAAATATTACAGCAGTAAAGAAAAAGTAAAAGCAGAATAAAATTTATTCTCATATCTAAAACGATACCTGGAAAAGCCATCCATTGTGAACCCATTCACAGTGAGTATAATTATTGATGGGATGTTTGACGTCAACACTGTTGTGTAGAGGGTCTTTAATTTTAATTTTTCCCGTGAGAACTGTACTGTAAGCCCAAGTGCCTTCCTGCCTATCCCCTTATTCCTGCAATCTTTTGCTATCCAGTATCCTATATGTGCCCGTGAATTTTCACAATCTATGTCAGACAGCCCGATAACACCTACCAATCTGTTCATGTACATAATATAAAAATCTATCTCAAACATTTCACTTCCTGATTCACGGTTCTTATGGATAAATGCAAGTGCATCCTCCTCAGTGTATGGATAGGGAAAGCTATGCGTCATCAACTGGAAAGCCATCTCACTGTCACTGGCACTCCGGATAAACTCTTCCATGTGGCCGTCAGGGAATTGATTTGTAATCTCTATTTCACCATCCTTTAACGAGTACTTATTCATCTCTTTTACCTTCTGATAGATTCATGGTATTCAAATTTTATAATTAAATATTTGTTGCTATACAGACTCTCCGCATGTGTTAAAGCTGATGATGTAATACAGCCCTTTAACATGAAAACATCATGTTATTCCATCCATTAGATGCATTAATTGCCATAACTGTAGTACTATAAATAACATATAATCG
>JAJZZW010000139.1 GCA_021797385.1 Thermoplasmata archaeon
TTTCAGCCCACTCTCCACCGGCTACCATCAGCAGGAAATCTCTCTGCACTGAACTGAATGGAATCCGTTCAAGCCTGTCTGAAACACTACCTTCATAAGGTTTATTTTGCATAAAAATGCATATTAAAAGTATATATAAAGTAGTATTATAATATGTTAGATTAAGTATAGCTTATTTAATCATTGTTTTTATTGCCTCTTCTATTCGGGTATCGCTATAACCCAGATCAGACAGTATTTTTTTGGTACAGTTTCCAAGTGGCGGTGCGTTAGTATTCTGTGCCACCGAAAATGGAAGCCTCGGGACTTCATAGCTATTATTGTTGTAATTCATATTTACCATATATCTCAGAGCCTGCGGGTCATGCAAAAGATCCCAGGGCTTATTAAGTGTTCCGTAGCTTATATTATATAAATCCAGTATATTTTTTATCTCTTCATAATTCATATATAATAACTTCTTCTGAATTAATGGTATAAGAAAATCTCTGTGCATATATCTTGCATTGTTGCTGGAAAATTTTTCATCTGTGATCAGGCTTTCCAGCCCGAATCCTTCACAGAACTTTTTCCACTGGTAATCCGTGGCTACAGCTATGAAAAGTTTCTTATTATCAGATGACATAAAATAGTCATATATGCCCCAGGCAAAATTCATTTCATTTATTGGCTCCAGACCCTTTTTTTCTATCTGGTATGTTGCTATATGCTGCCCCGCCAGAAACATTGCAGTTTCAAAAAGGCCTATTTCTACCAGCCCGCCCTTATTTTCTGAAATTAACTGGAAAGACTTTGTAACACCAAGTATAGCAGCTACCATGTCTACTATCGATGCACCCATTCTCATCGGCCGGTCTTTTGTCCCGGTCATATAAGCAAGTCCAGATTCTATTTCTACTGGATAATCAAGGGATTTTCTATTTTCGTAAGGGCCTTTCATATATCCCTTTATGGATACATATATGATTTTGCTATTGATTTTTTTAACATCCTCATAGGAGAAGCCAAGTTTTTCCATAGTGCCCGGTGCCATATTTTCTACAATAATATCTGCAGTACTCAAAAGTTTAGTCAATACTTCTTTTCCAAAATCTGTTTTGATATCCAGTTCAAGGCTCTTTTTGCCCCTGTTATAATACATAAATGTTCCAGCACTGGTTCCGGTTAATTCCCTTGATACATCTCCACTGCCCGGTTTTTCAACTTTTATAACCTCGAATCCCATATCGGCAAAAATTAATCCTGCAGTGGGCCCAGCTACTATCTGCCCTAATTCTATAACCCTCTTCATATGGCACCATCTGCGATTTTTATAATATCCTTAACGGGCAAAGCCTCACCACGGATAGCAGATTCATCCTTAATCATGGACACTATTTTCCCTATTTTTTCTCTATCATATGTTACATTATTGTTATCCAGTATCTCCATAATCATTTTCTTCCCGGTATAAACGTTCACAGAATAATTCTTTTCGGTAAATGCATTTCCATAGGCTACATGGGTTCCAGCTGTCTGTATCCCAGAATTGTTTCCATACACTGGCAAATTATCTGTAAAGAAATTCATGCCAATTTTCTTTAGAATAAGGCCATACACATAATTGTATGCTTTTATAATGCCCTTTATATCCAGTGACTTTTCCAGATTATTTTTCATTAGATAATCTGCCAGTGTTATAGAATCAGCAATGCCATTCCTTTCTCCTGTGCCAAATATTGTTGTATCTATATAATCGACACCTGCCGATATTGCTGATATTGTATTGGCTACTGCCATTCCGTAGTCATTATGGCAATGGGCTTCTATTTTTATATTTGTGGCTTTTTTTGCAGCTTCAAAGACATTTTTTATTGCTGCAGGATTCATTTTACCACGTGTATCTGGCAGCTGGACCACATCAACATTTAGCTCTTCCATTTTATGGCAAAACTTTGTTATCTGTTCAACGCTGAACATATCTATATCCACAAAGCCAATTTCAACAATTTTTCCAAGTGTACACGCATATTTGATATTCTCATACACCTGGCCCATATTGTCAAGTTTAAATGGCAGATGAAGTGAAATATTCGCTCCAGTTTCATTAATCATATCAATATCTTCCTTTACTGTGCGCCCAAGCCCAAATACCTGCTGAAAATATTTGCCATCCACAATAGCAGCTGTAACCTCAAATTCAGATTTATGTGCCGGTGGGTAGGCAACAAGTGCCCGCTTAATTCCGGCAGAAGAAATAAGTTTTGCAAGTTCTATCTTTTCATCATAAGACATGGCAAATCCGGGAGTTTGCATTCCCTCCCGCAAAGTATCATCAGTTAGCATTATGTATTATTGTATGCCACTATATAATCTGTTAATATAACATATTATAGCAGGATAATAGCCCCGTGGTATGATTGCCAATAAAAAAGAATTTTAAATTAAATGCACAATAATGATTTTGCATGATCAATAATAGAGTAGGTATAGAAAAATTTTAATGACCGCTGCACTCCAGAAAATTCAATGGAATAAGTACTATGCTGTTTAAACCGTCATTTGCAATATTGCGTGTTAATTAAAGTTATATACTCGATTGGGCTATTTTGCTATGTATTTCCTGAGTGTCCATGTAGCGGGAGACTGTAGCCTATCAAAATCAACCGAAAATAACGAATCAAAGATTATAATATCGAATATTTATAATATGAGCGATAGTGCAAATTCCCTGATAGCATATTCCATAGGAAGTGATATCAATAATATATACCGGCGTGATTTCAGTACCATCAGGTTCATCAAGGGGAAATATGCAAACATGTTCATAGGCACAAAAAAGGGGCATAATATAATGCAAGCGATAAACGAAAGTGGTGGAATTCCAATGTACCCTTTCATTGCGTTTAATGGTGGAGAGAGTTATTTTATTATGCACTTTGATAAATCTTCTATGATGCATGATTTAGAACTTATAGAAAAGAATAATAAAATAAAGTATTTTGATTATACATCTGTGAGTTCTGGAGATAGCATAATGGATATATCGAGGAATCTAAACCAGGAAATGAATATTATGCGCCTTACCCCGACAGAGAAAAAGATAATTCAGGAAGCATACAATAGTGGATACCTGGATTGGCCAAGGACCACAAGCCTTGATGATATCGCACGCAGGTTTTCTATATCTAAACCCACTGCTTTATTGCACATAAGAAATGCAGAAAAAAAGATCCTGTCGTGTTTTATCGCCAGGCATTGATGATAGAATCCGGATAAAACAAAGTTTATTTTTTGCTTTTCAGCATGCAGTGCATGTAACCTCTTAAACCATAAAAATTCCTGATAACATATGTGGGCGAGAATATGTCTTTCATAACCAGCCTGTGGGACAATTCCAGTGTTCTGCCATACTTTTCCTTTAGCTGGCGCCTTCCGTATCCATTCCAATACGCCTGTTTTTTAAAATCCCTGAAAGTTTCCCTTGTTTTTGTATATACAATGCAGGTATCACATACTGCATATTTCGCACCGGATTTTACTGCCCGCACATTCATATCAATATCCTCGGCAGTTACAAAATCTTCATCGAAGCCACCTATGCTTTGAAAAAGCGATTTTGAATACATTAAATTAGAGGAAGGGCGTGTAACCTCAAATCCCCCATAATAAAGCTTGAACCTCTCCATAGAATATCTCATATTGCCTGTATTTATGCTTTTACCGGCAACAAGGTTATAATTTTGTGTTAAAATCCTTAAATTTTTAATCCATGACTCGCCAGCTATTGCATCGCCATCGATGAATGCTAGATAATCATAATTTGATTTCGATACTCCATAATTCCTGCCGCCGCCTCTGGTTGTTTTTTTTCTATAATATTTCACGAAATCATATTTTTCAGCGTACTCTTTCAGTATTTTCGGGGTTTTATCCGTGCTCATGGAGTCAACTACAATAACCTCAAATGGTTGTTCCTGGGAAATCAGGGAAACCATAAGGTCCCTTATATTTTTCTCTTCGTTAAGAACAGTTATAATCGCTGAAATGCCTTCCATCTAAAAACTTACCAGTCCATTCTCTGTGTTTCCCTTTCTTTTTTAGTATTCTTCTTGTATTCCTTGTAATGAACTTTGCATAGATGGACCTTAGTTTTGTCTTCCTTCAATGAGAAAACCTTCCCTGCCAGGTCAGCCGGCACAGTTTGAAAACTTTTTTCATTGCATCCTTTGACATCGCATATTTTTTCCATGGATTAGCAATATAATATCTGCTTATAATTTTTTACCTTTTTCAATATAAGAACAGACCCCATGGGAACTAAGCATTTTTGCAAATGAACCTGAAATATACAGTATGTCATTCCTGTGCAGATAATAATCCCTATCAGGTTGCGCTATTGGTGGCTGGTCTTTAATTATCCTCACGAGCACCATTTCTTCTGCAACAGGTGCTTCTTCGATTTCAGGCTCTGTAATAGTTTTCTCGTGGGGTTCTTCAATAGTCTTTTCTTCTTCAGCCATTTCCGGAATTTCCTCTGTTTGTCTTATTATTCCGGTAAAATCCTCGTAGTACCCCTTCATCTGTGCGTTCAATTCCTTCATTATATTCTTTTCCTCGGGGCTCATATTGTAAAGGTATTCCTCTATTTCGTCATAAACCGAGTACTTCCCGATTTTCTCGAATCTCACCTGAAAAAATGCCTTAAAATTTTTCCTTACTTCGTCAAGGAGTTTGGTTATTTCCATATACTCCGTTATATCGCTGGATACAACCCTATCTTTTTCCTCTGTTAACTCAACAAACAATGAATGTATATTTTTGTAAAAATTAGGCTCTATCCTGTTTAATTTTCTGGATTTTCGTTCAGAAAACAACATTGCCTTAAGGTCTTCCAGTAGTTTATCATATTTGCTGATGTCGATCATTATCATTA
>JAJZZW010000140.1 GCA_021797385.1 Thermoplasmata archaeon
CAGGGAAGAAATTAAAAAATAACTTTTTATACAGTAAATCAATTAAGAGCCTAGGGTTTGTGGGGTAGCCTGGCATCCTTCCAGCTTCGGGAGTTGGAGACTCCGGTCCAAATCCGGACAGACCCATGGATGTTCATAACTATAAGTTTATAACTTTGTGCCGATAAGCGTAACATCCTCTATACGCTAAGTCATGGAGCTTCTCGCTTATCCGGCCAAAAATTATTATATTTTAATAAATGGCCGGCAACTTCAGATTATTATATCTGCATTTCTGGATTATATAAATCAGCACTCACAAATATATTTATAAAGAATGTGGATTGTACTTTCATGGAACATAAATATAAGGGAAGGGAAATTTTTGTAATTGCCCACAGGGGTGGTGGTGAGTTATTCAAAGAAAATACAATATCTGCTTTTACAGGAGTTGAAAGACTGGGAGTAGATGCAGTGGAATGTGATGTTCAGGTCACAAAAGATGGAAACCTTGCAGTCATGCATGATCCAGATTTAATGAGAACGGCAGGAATAGATAGGAAGATTGAAGATCTGACTATAGAAGATATAAAAAATATTAAACTAAACGGCGGGGAAAATATTCCCATGCTGGAGGATGTACTGAATGCAATTCATATTCCTGTAATGATAGAACTCAAATCCATGGCTACCGTGAAGTCCATAAGTGAGTTATTTGTAGAGAAGCCGGAGCTTCTGAAAAGGAGTGTTTTGATCTCATTTTTCCACGATGCTCTTCTCATGATGAAACAGAAATTCCCAAGCATCACATGTGGAGCCCTGATTGCTGGATTCCCGGTTGATCCGGTTTCCATGGTAAAAAAGTGTGGTTGTGATACAATAGCCATTAATTATGAAGGCCTTACCCGATCATATGTTGATAGATGCCATGCAGGTGGTATCAGGGTCAGTGTCTGGACCCCGAATGATACAGCTTCAATCAAAAACTCACTGGATGCAGGGGTAGATGTAATTGCGTCGGATCGCCCTGATCTGGTGATTAACTTAATGGATTCCCTGTAATATTATTATTTGTTCAATTCCTCCAGGGATTTTCTCGCCGTTTCCTTCCCCAGCAGCAGTGTTACAATAAGTCCTACTCCAGAGATGCCGGCAAGAAAAATTAAGCCACCACCGACTCCATAAAGAGCTGCTATAAATGCAAAGGAAAAGATACCGAATAATGCACCTACCCTGCTTATAGTGGTACCAAAACCCTGCGCAGTAGACCGAATTTCCGTGGGATAAAGTTCCTGTGGATATACAGAGCTGATAATTCCCGGTCCCAGCTCCTCTGCGATTTCAAAAATAACAAATAATAACACTATATAAATAACAATTGGGAAATACTTGAACAGTACTGCAGCAAGGAGCAGCGTTACGACCATGCCGGCGAACCCTATTTCTGTTAGATTTTTTCTTCCAACGGAATCTATAAATACAATTGCAATTGCGGCACCGATGATTGCAAGCAGGGCAATAATCGTGGCATAGCCCGATGCAGCATCCGATGTTAATCCGATATCCTCTAGAATGGATGGTCCATTTAATGCTATTACATATGTAACCGCATCAAGTGCGAACCAGAAAACCGATATAAAGACAGTGGCGGCAATATATTTTTTCCTGAAGAGATCGGTGATTTTCGTTTTTGTGTACGTTACCGGTGCCCGAATATGTGCTGTACTATCTATCAATTCCACTGATTCATTTGCCTTCTCATTTTTTCCATGGGACATAAGCCATCTGGGAGATTCCGGTACATCACGTCTCAGCACGAGAATAAGTATTGCAGGAATAATGCCAATGAGAAACATATACCTCCATGAAACATTTCCCAGTGGAATCAGTATCGTGCCAATGCCATAAGCTCCGAAAGCACCGATAAACCATGCTGCACCGGCAAGGCTCAGCAACATTCCCCGGTGTTTAGCCGGTGAAAACTCCGCTATAATTGTAGGTGTTATAGCATAATCAGCACCTATTGCAATTCCTAATAGAAGCCTGAAGATAAGAAGCTGAAGATAATCTGTGGCAATTGCACAGAGAACTGTGAAAACTATGAAAAATATCATATCCCAGAGATATAAATATCTCCTGCCTTTCAGATCGGCAATATAGCCAACAATAATTCCTCCGAATATCATGCCCAGTATTGTAGAACCTAGGAGGAGAGTTACCTCTGTGGTAGTAAGAGTGAACTCCGGCCTCAGTATGAGAATTGCCACAGATATTATGGATATGTCAAAACCGTCAAGAAAACTGCCACCTGAAGAAAGAATTGCAATTTTGAAATGCTCCTTTTTTAATTTACTATCATCTAAGGGCTCAAACACTTATTACCATTGCAACAGGCATTTAATATTTTGGTATATATTTTTCTATAAATATATAGTTCCAGGAATTTTTGAATTCAGGTCTATAGTTGTTATATGATATAGATAAAGTTTATTCTATACAGACATTATCCGAAGAAATAGATTATTCTCTCATTCATTAAAATATTAAATGTAAATAAAAATTAATATTAAATTTTAGCCAGCGCCTGCTGAAGATCCTCTATTAAATCCTCCGAATCCTCGATGCCCACGGAAAGTCTGATAAGATTGTCGGTAATTCCAGATTTATTGCGCTCTTCTTCTGACATTTCACTGTGTGTTGTTTCGGCCGGAATGGTAATGAGGCTTTCAACGCCACCTAGGCTTACAGCCGGCATTGGAATTTCCAGGCTACCGATAAATTTATGGGATTCGGCTATACCGCCCTTCAGCTTGAAGGAAATCATACCCCCGAAGCCTCTGAGATTCGTTTTTGCTATTTCATAGTATTTACCCTGTCTCAATCCAGGATAAAAGACTTCCATTATCTTATCTGAACTGCTCAGAAATTCTGCAATTTTCATACCGTTTATGTTGTGCCTTTCCATTCTCAGTCCCAGAGTTTTTAATCCACGGTATGCAAGATAAGCCTGGAACGCATCCGGAGTAGCCCCCAGGGTTTTCCTCATTCCCACTATTCCATTATAATAATCATCACTGTTGCATCCTACAACCCCTATGAGAATATCAGAATGGCCACCAATGTATTTTGTTCCACTGTGTATTATGATATCCGCACCGAAATCCACAGGCGTCTGGTTATATGGAGAAGCAAAGGTTGCATCTACTACCAGTATTATACCCTTTTTCCTGCAGTATTCCCCGATTTTTTTAATATCAAGAACATCCATCAGGGGATTCGGTATAGATTCTATATATATCATTTTATAATTCTCTTTACTAATATTCAGTTTATTCATATCATCAACGGATACCATGTCTACAGTTATTCCGTAGGATTTAAGGGTTCTGGCAAAGAAATAGTAGGTCTGCCCGTAAAGCACATTTATTGCCAGCATTTTATCTCCGCTCTTCATTATGGATAATACTGTTGCGGTAATTGCGCCCATGCCACTGGAAAATGCAACTGCATGATCTGTTTTCTCCAGGGATTTATACTTGTTTTCAAATGACTGGACAGTGGGATTGCCCCATCTGGAATAAAGAAATGTAGATTTGCTGGTATTATCTATAATAGTACTTTCTGAATTATTCGGGTATCTGTATGTAGAATCCTCGAAAATTGGCGTCGTCACATTTCCTATTTCCGGTATATACAGGTCTCCTGCATGCACCGCTTTGGAATTAAAACCTTTAATACTCATGGTAATATATTATTACCAAATATAATAATTTATTTACGGGGACGCATATCGATTCCTGTAATATCCGGTAGTTTGATTTATAATGTGATAATGTGCAATAAATGGCTTCATATGGATTAAAGAGGGTTCTCGGACTCAGATCGGCTGTCATAATCAATCTAGGGGCCATAATAGGCGCCGGGATATTTGTAATCATCGGCATAGCCGCAGGTAAAGCGGGACCTGCAATCATAATATCTATTTTCATATCCGCTATTATCGCGATATTTACAGGACTCAGTTTTTCAGAAATTGCCCAGCATATCTCCAAGGAGGGCGGTGTGTACGAATATGCAAAGGAGTCATTCGCACCATCCGCAGGGTTTATCGGTGGAACAATGTGGACATTTTCCAACATGATAGCCATATCTGCAGTATCACTGAGCATGGGCAGTTACATAAACTCATTATTCCACCTCCATATTAATTTAATCATTTATGGAATTCCGGTAATAATCCTCTTTGCAGTTCTGAATATGTTAGGAATAAAAAATTCGGCAAAGACATTATCCATCCTGGTAGGCGTAAATCTCGTTATTTTAATTATCTTCATAGTATCCGGACTATTTTACTTCAAGGCTTCTGACTTCTCCAATTTTGCCCCCCGGGGCTTTACCGGGATCATGGAGGGTTCTGCCTTGATATTCTTTGCTTTTACGGGCTTTTCCAGGATTACAACTGTAGGAGACGAGGTGAAAAATCCGGAAAAAAATATACCGAAAGCAATTATTATTTCCATAATTATTTCCTCTGCACTCTATGCAGTTGTGGCAGTTGTTGCCATAGGACTAATACCCTCATCCAGCCTTGCATCGGCATCTGCACCGTTATCTGCAGCTATCAAGGTTCTTCATAACCCCTATCTTATCGTAATCATCGCAATAGGTGGAATAACTGCAACAGCCGGAGTTGTGCTCACAGGTATACTTGGAACCAGCAGGGTTCTTTATGCCATGGGCAGGGACAGGGAAATACCAGAACGTTTCGGCAAAATCGATAAATTCGGCACACCAATATATTCTATTCTCCTTTCAATGGCAATAAGCCTTTTATTTGTTTACTTTGTCGGGTTTTCAACCATCATCGAGGCTTCTAATGTTTCCGTGCTGATCGCATATGCTATTATTGATCTTTCAGCTATAATTCTCTGGA
>JAJZZW010000017.1 GCA_021797385.1 Thermoplasmata archaeon
CATTTTCTTCTATTATTCTGCGGGCATATACAAAATTGTCCGCAGGTACTCTATCCTGGAGATCAGAGAATGCTTTTAAATATTCTTTTGGGAGCAGGTCAGGTCGCGCGGATAGGACCTGGCCAAGTTTGATAAATGTAGGGCCCAGTTGAATGAATGTGTTTACTGCCAGCCTGCCATGCTTCTCAATCCTGTAATCATATTCTTCCTGCCGCCTTGATTTTTTCCTATCTGAGCTGAATTTAAGAAAAACCGGGAGCAATTTGAATAAATAGCGAATTTCTGTACTTCTTATATTCTTAACGTCATCATTCACCCTTGCAAATTCATAACAGCTTTTTAACACTTGCGAACTGAAATTTTAATTTAACACGTCATGAACTTAAAATAAGCGTAATCTCTTCAATAACGTGCTACATAATTGAATTGAGTTCTATACACTGCTGTGTATTCAACTGCCATTAAGTAACAACAACTACAATTGATATGTTGACATCTTCTTTATGGTATATAATCTAGGATTTATTAAGCCATGGAAATACATTTACTTCCACGGGAAGCATTGAGATGACTGCAAGGCTAATACAGGACTCATTTCTGTAATTGTGACCTTAATTTACAATATGTTAGCTTCAAAATAATTATATATATCTCTCTGTTTAATTTTTATGGGATCAGGGTCTCTTCTCAAAATTTCTGTAATTATTGTTGTATTAATGTTTATAATCATAGCTTTTATCCCTGTAGCATCCACATCCGGTGTGAAAACACAGGGAGTGCAGACAGTCGAACTGGAATCTGATTCAGGAACTCGAACGCCGATAAAACACGTTATCAATATATACCTGGAAAACCACAGTTTCGACAATCTCTTTGGAATATATCCATTTGATAGTTACACATCTAATGCTAGTCTTTCTGCAAACCTGTCAGTGCCATTGAACCTGCTCTCGAACAGAACAGCAAGAGACATGCTTACAGAGATACCTTCCGGGACATTCAGCACAAAGGACCCGAATGAGGGCTATGTTTCATATCACCTGGATTTCAATCATGGAAAACTCAATGGTTTCCTGAATGGCAGCGGCCCGCAGGGATTGACTTATTATTCTGCTGCACAGGAGGCTCCACAGTGGGACATTGCAGAGCAGTACGGGCTTGCAGATAATTTTTATGCCCCATGCCTTTCTGAAAGTGCGCCACACCACCTTTACTATGTTGCAGGTTACTCCCCTATAATTAACGATTATGGGCCACCCCCCTATATTCCATATTCCCAGTCAATATTCGGTGAGCTTTCAAAATATAACATATCCTATGGAGTTTACCTGAATAACACAGCATACAGGTGTGCATCCTGGGATTTCCTGTACGGGCACACTGATTATTCTTCACATCTTCAGAGCTGGAACAGTTTTTTGAATGAAACTTCGGATGGAACTCTTCCCTCTGTCAGTTACTTCTTTTCACAGGGGACAGGCAAAAGCATGGGGCCGCCAAATATCATACTGAATGGCGAGATGCTGCTGCTTTACGTAATAGATGCTATAGAAAAGAGTCCCATATGGAACTCCACTGCCATATTTATTACATTTGATGGTTTCGGAGGATACTATGATCAGGTTGTTCCACCTGTAATGGATGGGGTACAGCTGGGTTTAAGGATACCGCTAATGGTCATATCCCCGTATGCAAAGGAGGATTACATTTCGAATACCCAGATGCTTGTTACATCAATACTTGGATTTATTGATTATAACTGGGAAATGCCGGCACTGAATAAGATGGTCGACGATTCGTACCTGCCCCTGGATTTCTTCAATTTTTCGGACTGCCGGACGCCTATAGAATTTTCTCCATCGGCAGGTTTTCCAGTGCCCTCAAATATACATTTCAGTCTCGTGACAAACACATCCGCGGATAATTATTCCAGCTTATTCCCCATGGAGCCCCAGATACCTCTGGATAAATTGGGATATAACAGAACAGGTTCATCCTCTGTAAATCTATCATCCATGGGCGTGGGCATACTGAACAAAGACGAGCATGGATACACCCCGTTCTTTGAAAGCGTAGGCTTTTATTCTATGCTTGTTGTTCTGGAAATAGCTATTGCAGCCGCCATAATAACAAGATACAGGAGGAAGTGAAAAATGGCATACGTCAGTGAAAAAAAGGAAAAGGGCATAGCTGTTCTATCAACTGCAACATCAATCATAGTGCCCGCAATTCTGGGGGTATCCCTGATTTTTACCATGGGATATTCATCCGGGCTTATTTATATAATAGGTGCGCCTTATCAGCTCATGTCACTATTCGAGGGGATTATAGCAGGTACACTGGTATTTTCCTTTGCGGGCTATATCATCGGTTCGGGAAAAACATACAGGCTCTTTGCCGGGCTGGCTTTCGGGGTTGCAATGTTCTTCACTGTATACTACATAATACACAGTGTTGATTACGTTGTCCCCAACGGGCTTCTTACAGTATGTTCGTTTATCATAACCGGGGCATTTCTTCCGGTATCACAGCTTGCAACGGTAATTTATCATGGTAGATTCCTCCGTGGTCTTGCTGTTCCAGCCGGTATATCTGTTATTTCAATAATCGTTATAGCAGAACTCGCAATACTTTACGAGGATAGCGGACAGTCAAACCTGGCACAAATTGTTACTTTGATGAATTCCGTGACCCTGGTAGCACTGATATTGATGCTTTTTGTACTTATATCCAGGAAAAGTTCAGGAACAGGCAGGATACAGAATTGATTTTTATTTTTTTCTCTGATATTAATGTTAACTCTCTTTGATCTTACTATAAAGAACCGGTTTACAGGCAACAGGTTATCGCCATACAGCAAAAGTTCACCATTTTTTTCCCTTAAGAACTTTTAAGTAGTTGTTCCAGTTAATTTTTAATGCACGAATCAAATAATTCTTCCCGTAGATGGATTATACTGGGGGCGTATACACTGGTTGCATTATCATCGCAGGCCATATGGTTGAATTTTTCTGGAATAGCCGTTCCGCAGGTTGAAACCATATACAGGGTTAATGTATCCGAGATTGGTTATCTGGCCGCATTCTGGCCGCTTATTTTCATACCGCTGTCCATACCCACAGGAATACTAGTTGACAGGATAGGCTTCAAGAAGGTGGTTTCAATAGGAGCTCTGATTATAGCTTTCTTTTCCTGGATGAGGCTCTTCGCGGGCAGGGATTTCCTCATGCTGGTAGTTTTTCAGAGCCTGGCGGGAATAGGGCAGCCATTTGTGTTCAATGGGATATCAAAAATAGCTGGCACATGGTTTCCTGCCGGAGAACAGGCAGTTGCAACAGGAGTGGGAACACTGGGGCAGATACTGGGGATGATAGTTGCACTTATAGTTGCGCCACTCATGGTTCCACTTTCATCATTCTCCGAACTCCGTGAAAATATGATTGTGTTTTCACTGATTGCCACAGTTGCCTTTGTGTTATTTTTTACAATAGCGAAGGAGAATAACTCTTTTGTTCCATCCAGTGACAAAAACCTTGTAAACGAAATCAGAGGGCTTCTGAACATAAGGAATATTATCATTCTGATGGCGTTATTCTTCATCGGCGTAGGTATATTCAGTGGACTGGCACAATGGATAGAAAGCATGCTGGCATCACGTGGAGTTTCATCACTCACGGGGGGAATTATAGCGGCGTCCATGCTCATCAGTGGAATTGCCGGAATGATAATAATACCGTATTTTGCAGATAAAAAATCCATGCTGAAACAGTTTGTTCAGATCAACAGCATCATAGCTGCCATATTCCTTCTGCTATTTGCATTCACGGCAAATATTGCAATATATTTTGTTATTGCAATTGTTATAGGGTTCTTCCTTCTTTCACTGGCACCAATAGGCCTGCAACTGTCGCTTGAAACGGCAGGTGAAAAAAGGTCAGGGACATCTGCAAGCCTTATATGGCTCGCATCCCAGGTTGGTGCACTGTTCCTCATACTCATCATGGGAGACCTCGGGCCGGTCACCTTTACAGTTTCAGGAGTTTTCTTCCCGCAATGGTTCCTTACCATGCTGGTTGTAGCTGTTCTTACCTTCGTGGCATTCGGGCTGAGTTTCTTTATAAAGAGTACAAGGGAACCTAGAGGAAAGACCGTTATAGATACCAAATAATAAACTTTTAAATTTATATTATTAAGTCTTTCATTATTTTGATTTAATTCAAACTTTCATCTTTCTATGTTTATTTTATGCATTGATTTTCTGTTGTTACGGTAATAATCCATGAATTCTTCGAAATTTTTCCTGTAAGCTGCAAAATTATCCACGGAGGGTTTATAAATCTCAGCATCACCCGCCACCGTTTTAAGATCGTTGATGGTAAGTATCCCTGAACCCACTCCGGCAAGCAGGGCTACGCCACGTACAGTTGAATACCTTGGATCTGGAATCACGTGTATTTCCCTTTCCAGTATGTCAGAGAATATCTGGGCCCAGACACTGGATAGTGCACCCCCGCCGGACATGATGATTCTCTTGGGTGCATTGCCCTCCCCCAGGAATTTATCCACTATGCCGAGCAACCATTTTGAATTGAAAGCTACCCCTTCCATAACTGACCTTATGATGTCTTCTCTGCCATGCCCCAGTGATAGGTTAAAAAATCCACCTCTCAGAAGGGAATCTTCAACAGGTGCCCTTTCGCCGTAGATCCATGGCAGGTAAATCAATCCATTGGAACCCGGAGGAGATGAAGATGCCAGTTTATCAATGGTTTCATATTTTCCACTGCCTGTTATGCCCAGTAGTCCCGATATGTGCTCCATGCATCCGGATGCATTTTCCTGCTCAGCAGCTACGAAGTATTTTCCTTCCAGCGCCGATGGGAGAGATGCTATATTGTGCATTATATCTGTTTTTTTATGTGCCACATGTGCAGTGATCCATGATGAGGTTCCCACATAGAGAAGTGTGGAGAAATGATCAATGCATCCGCCACCCAGGAGCGAGCACTGTGTATCACCACATCCCCCTATTACATCAACGTCCTCAGGCAAACCCAGTTCTGATGCTACATCAGGTGTCAACTTGCCCACGATATCAACGGACTTTATCATTTCAGGGAGCTTGTCCGGATCCAGCTGATTCATTCGTATAAGTGAATTGCTGTATTCAATTTTATCCGGATTCCTGTTATCACTTGACCACATGAGTGTTGCAGTATCCCACGTGGTTTTGAAGTTCCCCGTGAGGCGCATGTTTATATAATCTTTTGGTTCCATGAATTTATATGTATTCTTATATATTTCCTGCATGTTTTCCTTGATGAATAATACATGTGCAATAGCGTCCTTTCCTGAATGGGCAGGGGCGCCGCCGGTAAAGTGAAGCCATTTATATAGCTTATCGGCCCTGTATCCGGAGACCGATGGAAAACCTCCGGTGAGTTCTTCTATCTGCCTGCTGCCCCTGGTATCCATCCATATTATGGCATTGTGAAGTGGATGCCCTGCACGGTCAACTGGAACTGTGCCCGACCACTGCCCGGTAACGCCTATTGAAACTATCCGGTAGTCTTCTGACCTGCTTTTTATATCCATAACGCATGTTTTTATAGCATTCCACCACTCATCCGGATTCTGTTCTGCACCGCCGTGATCGTCAATATTCAAACTGTAACTGCAGAATGATGTTGCTATCGTTTTCATCTGGCTGTCAATAAGTATTGCCTTACAGGAGGACGTACCCATATCCAGCCCCAGCATTGCCTTTATTTTTTCCATAATGATCAACTGTAAAGCCATTCAACAATATTCGTTAGAAACAGATCCACAGCTTCCTTCGGCATTGCGGATGCCATACCGTACACCGGTGCAAGCCCAGATGCATTGCTCTCCCCGGTTTTCATCAGCTTTACCGACTCCTCAAGGTCACGGACATATGCTTCCTTTACTCCCGGTTCGGTCTGCCTCATGGTCAGTGCCATGTGGAATGCGGGAGGACTGGCAAGACCGCTGAGCATCCAGCCCTTTTTGCCCATTTCAGCCATCAATGAGTATGGATTAATTGTATCTGATGTGAGAGCAACTACCCACAGCGGTTTCCCCATAAGTCTTAATTCCGGAATTTTTTTCACCCTTTCAATTATATATTTTCCCGTATCCAGAATAGACTTGCTGCTCTTCAGGTATCCTGATGATCCCATGAGCAGCATTACTGCCCATGCAGCAACAATAGGATAACCGGGCCTGCTCCCTGCCATGGTCGGTGTAAAATATATTCCTCCCTTCCAGGTTCCTGTTGCATAAAGTTGATTCTGGAAAAGCTCACTGTTTCTGTAGAGCACCACGGACGTGCCCTTGGGAGCAAAACCATATTTATGGGTATCCATGGAGATGGATGTTACCCCTTCAAGCCTGAAATCAAATGGCGGCAGAGGATACCCTGCCTTTTCTGCCCATGGAATTATGAAACCCCCCAGACAGGCATCCACGTGCATTCCTATACCGTGGTCACGTGCAATTTCAGACATCTCTTTTACCGGATCAAATGTGCCATATGGAAAATTTGGCATAGAACCAACTATTGCAACGGTATTTTTTGTTATGGCAGATTTCACCTTTTCGATATCCGCTGCGTAGTTTTCATCGAGGTCCACGAATACAGGTTTCATGCAGAAATAATCGCATGCCTTCAGGAATGCAGCATGGGCAGATAATGGTAGTATTACCTCCGGTTCTGTTATTCCTTTCTTCCTGTAATAATCACGATATGCCTTCATTGCAAGAAGAATGCTTTCTGTGCCACCTGATGATACCACACCACGGACTGATTCGTTTCCATTCATTATTTTTGCACACATGGAAACTATTTCAGTTTCAAATTTTGTAAGGCTGGGCCACACATCCGGATGCAGAGGATTTGATTGGGAATATACATGATATACCATGTCAAGAAAATTGAGAAGATCATCCCCGCCATGGTATACTGCACCGGAGACTCTTCCCGCCTTCCACTGCCTGTTTTCTTCTGTTGAATATTTTTTGAGTGTGTCAAGAATGCCATTGCTATCCATGCCCGAATCCGGTATTCTCTGGAATTCCCTTGAAGTATTTTTGTATGGCTTTAGACTTTTTTGCAGTTCTTCCATGACTTTATCAATATCAAGACTGTCCATTAGAACTTATAAATTCAGGAGTATATAAGAATTTGTTTCACGGATAAAGTTACACACATGGGATATTCCGCAAATAAGTTATCTGGGCAGTGAATTTATAAATATCTTGAAAGAACTGTTAAATTATGAATAAAGTGACAATTATTTATCCAGAATATCTTTTTAAACAAAAGATTATATATGCTTATTTCAATCAGGAAGTATGAAGACAAGAACAAAGGAATTCAACGGAAAAAACATAGACCTGGACAAACTATCCAGTGTTGTTGAGCAGTATTTTGCAAATGAAAAATTCAAAACACAGCTCGGAAAACACCCGAATGGAACATTAATACAGGCAACAAAGGAAGGTTTGCTGAGAAGCATTGCGGGCATGGACAGGGCATATTCTATTACCGTTTCCGGAACCCCTGATGATGCTAAAATCAGCATTGGAATGGGAAAGTGGCTTCAGGATCTGGGTGTGGCAGCTATAGAAAGTTTTCTTCTTACACCTGAGCTCGCATTTTTTGAGGTACCTGAGTCACTCTGGAGTTTTGAAATAGAGGATAAATTCTGGAAATATATAGAAAATCAAATTAATCTTGGCATACAATAAGATTAATTTGTATGACAAATTTATTTTACATGTTTAATATTCACTATATATGTATTTTGCAGGTAGCATATATGCGCTGGTAGGATTTGCTGCAGGACTTATAACTGGTTTAATTTTATATCATCTGATTTCCCGGAAGTTTTATGGCAATATGGAGAATAGGTTTAAATCCTCCCTGCATGATTTTTTAGAGACTGAAAATAAAAATCTTCTTAATACAAGCACTGTTGCATTCAAGAATGCCCTGGAAACGGAGAAGTCGGAGAGAGAAAACACCGGACTCAGATTGAATGGACTCATAGACCCGCTCAGGGATTCACTCCGAAAATACCAGAGCTATATAGAAAATGTTGAAAATGAAAGGAAGATGGAAACAGGGGCATTGAAGGATAACCTTGATACCTTATCAAAAAAAATTACTGACCTGGAACATGACACAATAAAACTTTCCGGGGCACTAAAAAATCCGTCTATAAGGGGCAAATGGGGTGAGATAACGCTCAGGAGGACAGTGGAAATAGCCGGCATGACACCATACTGTGATTTTATAGAACAGGCGGTTTCAGAGGACAAATCCAAACCTGATATGATTATAAGATTGCCTAACAAAAGAAATATAGTGGTGGATTCGAAGGTTCCACTGAGCGGATTCTTTGAAAGCCAGGATGATGATAATAACTCCGGCCAGATTGAACGTTATCTATCAGCTTTCAACAGCCATATAAGGGAACTTGCCTCAAAGAAGTACTGGGAAAAATTCGATGGTTCCGTGGATTTTGTGGTAATGTTCCTGCCTATAGAATCCCTATTGAGCACCGTCATGTCCAGTAAGCCGGAATTAATAGAGGATGCAATATCAAAAAGAATAATAGTGGCAACTCCGGTAACGCTTATATCATTATTATTAACCGTTCATATGGGATGGAAGGATATCAATACAGTAGAAAATTTCAATGAACTTACAATGAAAATAAAAGATTTTTACAACAGCATCGAAATTTTTGCCAGTGATTTCAATGAAACATCGAAAAATTTTTCAAGAACAATTGACTCTTTTAACAGGATGACAGGGGATATAGAGAAAAAACTGGAACCTATTATGGAGGATCTGATAAAAACTGATATGGTCACAAATAAGAATCCAGTTAATCTGAGAGAGGTGGATCGGAATCCCGGGGAAATCAATAATCATCTGAAGTGAGTAAAGAGCCGGTGATCGGATTCACCATCAAACAGTCCAATGCGTATAGCGGAATCTATCCAGCCATATGAATAGTTCAATGAGGCAAATGCATTTATGAGATCATTTTTATTATAGAAATACTTTGCATCGTTATAATAATTCATGATCATATCCATGTGGTCTTTTGCTATCCCGTAGAGGTAAGAATCAACAGGTACGCTGATATGGATCTTCTCAAGAGCAGATTTTTCTATTTCAAAATACCTTTCCACCTTTGCCTTTAGTTCCATTGACTTCCATATCATTTCTGTATATATATTAATAAGGATTGAAATAATAAAATTTTCAGATTTTCTAAAAATAATTGATATCCATACTATTTCTGCTTAGATATTCAGGATAGAACCATAACCTATAAGGCGCCATCTGTTGGATATACGCCTGCCTATTGCCATACGGTCGTTTATATTTGCGGCAACCGGGTATTTTAAAGATACACTTACTTTGTTATCCTTTATAGATATTACTGAACCTATAGTATTGGCAGTGCCCACTGTCAGCATGATTATTTCGTTTGGTTTCAGGGGCTCCACTATGACCTCTTCATCAAATCCTACAACCCGGTTCAGCAAGTGTATATCCATTTCAAGGTTAAATACTGTTTTCGGCACATGACCTTTTAATCCAACTATACGACCTGTAAATGAGTCACCTTTGGTTAAAAATGGATCCAGTTCAGTTCCCACGGCAGCCAGTCCACCGGGTACTATTGATTTGTAGGAGGATGATCCGGCCATCAATGATGTTATCTTTGTGGTGACATTTTCCCACACAGTTTTATTACCCCTTGTTTCCTGGACTCCCGGTGAAATTTCTATTTCATCACCCACGGTTAATTTTCCTCTTATAAGTGCACCACCAAGTACCCCGCCTTTCAGATCAGAGGGAGATGTTCCTGGTTTGTTGATATCAAAAGATCGGGCGATATACATCATAGGCGTATCGTCTTCCCTGAATGCAGGTGTTTTGATAATTTTTTCTATGGCTTCCAGAACTATGTCTATATTGGTATTATGATAGGCACTGACTGGAATTACCGGAGCATTTTCAGCAATGCTGCCTTTCAAAAAGCTTTTAATTTCATTGTAACTTTCAAGAGCCCTTTCACGGGTAACAAGATCTATTTTGTTCTGTACTACAATTATTTCCTTAATACCCATGATTTCCAGAGCAGTTAGATGTTCCCTGGTCTGCGGTTGCGGACAGGATTCATTGGCTGCAATAACCAGGATAGCCCCATTCATGATTGCCGATCCTGCGAGCATTGTCGCCATTAGAGTTTCATGGCCCGGTGCGTCAACAATCGAAATTACCCTGGAAAGCTGGCAATTATCAGATAATTTTTTATTTGAATAAGTTTCCTTGCCGTTTTCGTCCTTACAGCGGTATATGGGTGTATCGGCATAACCAAGCTTTATGGAAATGCCTCTCTTAACTTCCTCTGAATGAACATCGGTTTTTTTACCTGTGAGTGCAAAAGTTAAAGTACTCTTTCCATGGTCCACATGCCCGACCATGCCAATATTAACGGAAGGCTGTTCCATTACTGTTCTCCTTTCTGTTCCTCTTCTTCAGCGGCATCAAGAGGTTTTGTTCCATACTGTGTCACCACAAGATTCAGCTGTGAAATGTCGGAACCTATTATGTTTCCTCTGAATGTAACCCTTTTTCTAATGCCGTTTTTACCCTTCCTGCCTGAATTGTAAGATACAAGTATTCTTTTCTTCCCGGCGATGGATAAATCCTTTTTCATTGGGAAGCCATCATTTGCGCTTCCACCTGTAACCTTCAATTTATATCCGGGCATTTCAAAAAATATACCATCTATTTCTTCTCCTATTTTTCTTCCAGCAAGGGAACCCAGAACATCCTCTGAAATTTCCTTTTTATACGTTTTTCCAGTTTTCCTGTCCGCAACTACTGCTACAACCATAATTTACACCTTGAGTTTTATTTATTCCTGATCATGTTTCCGTCGTTCAACTGCATTTACCTATCATACAGGCAAGCTTATAGCTGGTTGACGCCCCTCGGTCAGGGTGGGAGGCTATTCATTATCCCTTCCGGGAATCACTCCACAGCTTTCTTATATTACTCTACAAGAGAGCGCCTTACCATTTCAGGTGTGGGCGATACTGGATTATATATTAATATATAAGTTTATTTTTATTAAGAAAAGTTACCGGGGCATTTGCAATGGCAATTTTCCAATGAATATGGAATATATATTCTCTTTTGATTTTAAGACAGGATATTCAGTGGAGACCACGGTAGTTTATCTTATATTATTTAAAATAAGAAAATTTATCAAATTGTTGATTGCCTTGCCTCTGTGGGATATTAAATTTTTCTCTGCAGGTGATAACTGGGAAAGGGCCAGATCGTATCCGTCCGGGATGAATATTGGATCATAACCAAACTTATTTCCGTTGTTTTCTTTATCTGCAATTGTCCCTTTTAAGATTCCTGTAAATTGCTGCACTTTATTATCCTGCATTAGGGAAATAACCGTCTTAAAGTATGCATTTGACCCCGAAGCCAGTTTAATTATGCCGGTGTTTCCGATTGTATCCTGCACATATGATGCATATGGACCTGGAAATCCATTCAACTGTTCTATGTAAAGCCCGGTATCGTCGATGAAAAATGGCTGCTCTATATCCTTGCCCAGTTTAATACAGCTATCCCGGCAGATAACAGCGTTGTCATCTGCCTGTATTTCCTCATATTTTTTTCTGTACCAGGATAGTGGCAATCCCACCTTCTCAAAGGCAACGGAAACTTCCAGATATTTATGTTCATTGCTTGTTATGAATTTTAACATGCACATATATTATTTCATGATTAAAATTGATTTATATTATCTATACGTATCTCCGCCTCTGAATAATTTCATTCAGTGTGCCCATTACCAACTCTGAATTATCCGATACGGCCATATATGATTTCAGGAATATTTCTTCCAGTAACCGGCTGTATCCTGAAAACAGGCTTTTAAAGGATTCAGTGAGGAGAAATATATCATCAGCCATATCTTCAACTGTACAGTTTATATTCCCCATGCTGGGGTCAAGTAAATATATTCTATTCCCTGATATCATTATATTATTCGGGTTCAGATCCCCGTGGGAAAGAAATAAATTATGCATCCTGGCTATTATTCTACCCAGATCCTTGATTTTATCCTCGTAAAATTTGTTTTCTCTTATGAATTTATTTAGTGTTATACCTTCAATTTTCTCCATTGTTATTGAAAAATCATAACGATCAAAGTCATAAATCAAAGGTACGTCTATTCCCTTTTCCTTCAATTTATAGAGTATATTGAATTCATTTCTGATGCGTTCATTTCTGATCCTCCTGTCCAGATCTTTATTTCTGTAATTTTTTTCCATGCGGGTTTTTTTAATGGTTTTCCTTCCGTAAAATTCAGTGTCATCTATGGACGCCTCTGCTCCCCTGTTGCTGTTCACTTTTGTTTCATTTGAGTCAATCCAGGGAACTTCAACCTCATCTATTCTGAATTTCTGGTTCACCTTTGTATCCATTATGCTCTGCCTCTGACCGGAAAGATACATCAGCATGCCTGCCTGGGCAATCATGGCACCATTATCCATACAGTATTTTTTATCGGTAAGATATGCCCTGTAACCGGATGATATGGCCATCTGCTCCACCATATTCCTCAATCTGTCATTCCTTGCCACACCGCCTGCCAGCAGTATTTCTTCCTTATCTGTATAGTAAAGTGCCCTTTCCAGAACTTCCACGAGCATTGCAAATGTTGTTTCCTGAACACTGTAACAGATATCTTCAGATTTTTCTGTTCCAATAAGGTTTCTTGCTGCAGTGTATATCCCGGAAAACGATGTATCCATGCCCTTTACCGAATAGGGCAGGTTCAGGAGTTTATTTCCCCTTAATGCCATTTTTTCTATTACAGGACCACCTGGGAAGGGTATATTCAGATCCCGGGCAAACTTGTCGAGCATGTTGCCCAGTCCAATATCCATGGTTTCGCCCAGAACTTTATATGAGTTGTTTTCATGGGCTATAATCTGTGTATTCCCCCCTGAAATATATAGCATGACAGGGTCTTTTGCCCCTGAAAGCTTTCTTCCGATTTCCACATGCCCCAGTGGATGATTAACACCAATTACAGGAATATTGTATTTTATAGAGAACGCACGTGCGGCAGTAGCAACTACCCTGAGGCATGGGCCCAGACCCGGACCCATTGAAAATGCCACCAGGTCAATATCTTCCGGTTTTGCATGGCACTGGTCAAATGCCTGCTTCATTACAGGTACAATATTATCGGCATGGTGTATTGCGGCTTCCCTGGGATGTATACCGCCTTTATCCGGAATGTAAGTAGAAGAATAATTTGATAATATAGAGGTTTCATCAACGATTCCTGCACTTACGGTATGGGCTGTTCCTTCCAGTCCCAGAACTTTCATGTTACCATATTACAGTATATTATTTTATATTTAATATCAAAAATGATAATTGTATAATATTTTATATTTTAAAGGATATTTTGATTTTAATCCTTGTATTTGATTGCGGATGATGCTCTGAACACAAATTTATCCTTGGCAGGAACTTTTATTTCTTCTCTGGTTTTTGGATTCCTTGCAACTCTCTCTTTCTGTTCTTTTCTCTCAAAAATACCGAAATCAGCCAGGTTAACCTTCTTTCCTTCGTTAACGGAGTCAACAGTCTCCTTCAGAAATGCTGTTATTATCTCAGCTGTTTTCTTCTGGGTTGTGTTAGTATTGCTGGCAACTTTCTTGGACAATTCACTTATACCTACCATTGTTTCACCAATAGTTAATGCATTTTGTTATATAAAAACTTTTCTATGAAAAACAATTCAGAATCCTGTATTTACAGGATAAGAGTAAATTTTTGGAATAATATGAGGTTTTTTAACCTATCTTATAATTTATATACCAGAAAAAAGTTTTAGAATTTAATGCATAATAATGATTTTAACTGGTATTATTCAGCTCCCTAAAAATTATATACGGCATAAATATAAACTCACATGAGATTAATAGAAAACTGGTTTTCAGAAAGGTACTCGGACAATTTGCAACTTTCGTTCAGAATAAAGGACCAACTGCTTTCCATAAAAACTGACTATCAGAGAATAGATTTGTTTGATACATATGATTTTGGAAAATTATTATCTATAGATGGCACTGTACAGCTTACAGAAAAAGATGAGTACATTTATCATGAAATGATAACAATGATACCCTATTACTTTAATTCAAAACCTTCCAGGGTTTTAATTATAGGCGGTGGTGATGGGGGAGCTGCAAGGCGCCTGGTTGATCTCGGCATTGAAAATATTGTAAACGTAGAAATAGATGGCAATGTTGTAGAAGTAGCAAAAAAATATTTTCCTGCAATATCATCATCTTTCAAGGAAAAGAACGTCAATTTGATCATCGGGGATGGAATAAAATACATAAAGGAAAGCAAAGATAAATTTGACAGGATAATAATTGACTCTACCGATCCCGTGGGCCCTGCTGAAGGTTTATTCTCAGAAGAGTTCTATAAGGATATCCAGTCACATCTGACACCAAATGGAATAGTTGTAACGCAATCAGGTTCTCCCTATTATCAGCCAACAGCGCTTTCAATGGCCCATAATGGTATGGCAAGGATTTTTAAATATGTCAAAACTTACTGCGCATTTATACCAACTTATCCCAGCGGGCTGTGGTCATTTACAATGGCATCCAGTGAAGAATTTAAAAAGAGGGATGGGCCCACTGTAACCGGCAAATATTTCAATAAAGATATCCTCGAGGGGTCTTTTTACCTCCCTGAGTTTGTCAAGAATTTAATAAAATAATTATTTTTTAATTCCCCATTTTCGCTTCGCTTCTATAAGAAGGTCGTGATAGCGGGAACCGAATCTTTTTGATATTCTCTCGAGATCAGGCAGATTGGAAATAAATGTCTTTTTGCTTGAACTCTGTAAAAGATTTTTGAACTTTGACATGTCATTGATCAGGGAATATGACATATAAGCAAAATATGAAAATACAATAATAGAAACAATTAAAACCCAGTACTGCCATGCACCGATAGATTGCAATGAAAATATCCTGATCAGGGATGCATTACGGAATAACAGATCATTTAAAGATATGATAAAGAAAAAAATTGAAATAAAGCTTATTGCTAAAGTAAATAAATAAATTTTATCCTTATACATTTACATCTCATAAACAAGTACACTATTTAGACATTAGCTTCTTTCTTTCCTTTGATGTGTAGCCAGTCAGTTTCTCAATAAAATCATTGAAGAATTTAATGGTTTCGCCGGGATTTTTATACTGCATATCTGTCTCAGTATCCACATATAATTTCTTGCCATCAGTCCAGAGTTCTACTTTTGTGATTCCGGGGTAGGATGACACGATATGACTATCCTCTTCTTTAAAGTCCATATTGTATGATTTTAAAACATCAATTATTGTGGAATTGCTAATCTTAATAGTTTTTTTAACTGGATATGTTCTCATTTTTTCACCTATATTTTCTTTGTAAGTTTTTTCTGGTATTTTTTTGAAAGAGCTCTCCAGTACATAAGCTCCATATACTGGGCATCATGCTCCAGAAGTGGTGACATAGAAATTATATTCATATCTCTATCGCTGGATGATATTACCTCTGCAAGTGTCTCAAATTTCAGGTCGCCATGTTTGATTGCGGTTATCTTCAACTCATTCCCATTGTCATATTCTACTCCACCGAATTCCGTATATAGATCGTATTTGGCATATTTTGAAAATGAGTTCATAACATCCTCAAAGTTTTTCGCATCTATCAGTGACCCATTATTTATGGAATGTATGTGCGGGAAATTCAAAATCGGCTCTACGTCTGGAATTCGTTCAGCAAGATAGAATAACTCTTTCTGGGTCCCGAATAGATCTTTTTTCCCTGACGCCTCTATGCCTATATACGGATAGCCCTTTTCATGTGAAAATTCCCGGGAGATTGATGAATATACATCAAGCGCTATTTTCTGGCTTTCAGATTTTTTCTTTGTATAGAATCCGGTGTGTGTGATTATCCTCTTTGCCCCCATTGCACGGCCGATGAGAAGAGACCACCTCAGATGGTTGATGGATTTCTCAGCCATCTCGCCTCCGTTTAACATATCCATGTAATAGGGTGCATGCATAGAAATATCAACATCAAGCTCTTTTGCGATTTCACTTCCTGTTTTCAGGTCTTCGTAATTCCGGGCCATGTTCCAGAATATTTCCTGTATTATATCATCTTCTTCAATCTCGTTTTCAGTGCCTATACTTTTATAATTTCCATTTTCATCAGGTCTGAGAACATCAACTATAATGGAATCATCAACATCTTTTGGATACATACCCACGTACTCTATTGCAGGGTCCTCACTTACATTGACGCGCAATAGTTGAACCTCAAGAGAGTTCAATCCTAGATTTCCTATATCTTCTATAGAATCTATATATGTTCTCCCCTTACTGGTAAGTGGTATTCCAGCAACACCAAACTTAATCATTCTATGATTAATATATCTAGCTTATTTTAACCTTTTGCAAATTACAACATTGCCATGATACACTAATTATTGGCTTAAAAATCCGGGCACTGGTTCTGGAAAATCTATAAAAATATCTATATTAATTGGTGTCTAAAATGCCCAGATTTATAACTATGTGTTATTTTCGGCACTAAAATCATGTAACAATAACATAACTGGCAACGAATAGATTATATACATTTTAAACATAACAATTTAATGGTAACTAAAAATTATCATAATAACTTAATTAACATGAATAACGGTGATAGTAATGAATGTCGATCCAAACATAACAAAATATGTTATCAAAGCAAAGATAGTAACTGATGGTGTTGTTGAAAAGCCCGATGTTGTTGGTGCAATATTTGGGCAGACTGAAGGATTATTAGGTGAGGAATTAGATTTAAGGGATTTACAGAAAAGCGGCAAAATAGGCAGAATTGAGGTTGAAATAGACACCAAAAAGGGGAGAACGGAGGGTTTTGTATTGATACCGTCCGGACTTGATCAGGTAGAGAGCTCAATTCTCGCTGCTGCACTCGAGACAATAGATAGAATTGGCCCATGCAAGGCAAAGGTAGACATAGAAGATGTTGAAGATGTCAGAATCAATAAAAGGGACAAGGTTATCCAGAGAGCGGAAGAGCTTTATAAAAAAATGGGCACAAACGGAAAGAGCCTCAGCGAGAGTATAATTCAGTCTGTCCGTGAAGAGGTTGAAAAGAAAGAAATTTTATCATACGGTGAGGAGCATCTACCAGCCGGTCCGGCAGTGGGCACTTCTGATTCAATTATAGTGGTAGAGGGCAGGAACGATGTGCTTAATCTTCTCAGATATGGCATAAAAAATACCATCGCTGTACAGGGAACCAGTGTTCCTAAAACCGTGAAGGAGCTTTCTAAGGCAAGAACAGTAACTTTATTTGTTGATGGTGACCACGGAGGAGAGCTGATAATAAAGGAGATGCTCCAGGTTGCAGATGTGGATTTCATTGCCAGGGCACCACCTGGAACCGAAGTTGAGGAACTGACATATAAGCAGATAGTAAAGGCTCTAAAATACAAAGCGCCGGTAAATCAGTATTTAGAATCACATGGAATGATTGAAGAGCTCAAGGAATTCACGGAAAAGAACAATAAAGCTATAGCCGATATGAACGTGAATGTGGAAGAGAAACAGGAGCCAAAAGTTGAGCCACAGAAGGAAAAAGAGCCGAAGCATGTGGAGCAGACTGAGCCAGTGGCTGCGGTAGTCGAGGAGGAAGTTAAGGATGTAAATGATCCTAGATTTATAAGAAACAAGCTGAATGAACTATTTGAAAGCAAAGCAGTTGAAATATATGATGGATCCTCCAATCCTGTGGCTAGATACCCCATTTCAGACGCTGTCGAACAGATGCAGGGCGTTAAAAATGCCAGCATAGTAATAAGTGGGGGTGTTATATCCCAGAGATTTGTTGATATAGCTTTCAACATGGGCGTCAGCTCTATTTATGGAATGAAAATGGGGCATGTAACAAAAAAGCCAGATGGAATCAGGGTGGTTACATGGGATCATATGTAAATTACAGTGAATACCCGGACACGTCGTATATTAAAATTCCGACAAGCCCGCTGGAAAGAGTCATAGGACAGGGAGAAGCCGTCCGTCTTGCACTTATAGCAGCAAAACAGAGGAGGAATCTTCTTCTCGTTGGACCACCGGGAGTGGGCAAATCCATGATAGCCCAGGCAATGTCATTTTATATCAGCAGGCCGGAAGAGGAAATCCGGGTTGTACATAATCCTTCTTATCCTGAAAGGCCGTTTGTAGAGGTAAGAACTATAGGTGAGATTGAAAAAGAGAAGCATGAAATGAACTCTATTGAGGGAGAAATCATTGACCCGAAAAATGCACCTGACAATGTTGCCCAGAGACTGGGATATAAATGCCCTCACTGTGGATTCTATTCCCCACCCACAGAAAGCGTCTGCCCTAATTGCAATAACAGCAAAACAACAAACAATACACAGGGTCCATTCAATGATGTTTTCAATGTAATAGGTGTTGCCTTCGGTGTAAATAACAACAATGACAGGGTAACCCAGACCAGAAAGGTTGGAGAGAAGGAGGAGATAGTAGTCTACGAAAAGTATGGTGATAAGATAAGGGTACTTGATGAAAAGACTCTGGAACGCCGCCGTAAACTGGAAAAGAAAAGCCCCAGCAAGGTGATTGTCCCTATAGATAGAAACCCATTTGTACTGGCAACCGGGGCAAGCGAGACTGAACTTCTCGGGGATGTAAGACATGATCCCTATGGTGGGCACCCACAGCTGGGAACAATGCCATATGAACGTGTAGTAGCAGGTTCTGTGCATATGGCACATGAAGGTGTTCTTTTTATAGACGAGATTACACATCTGGGAAAACTCCAGAGGTTCATACTCACTGCAATGCAGGAAAGGAAATTCCCAATTGTTGGAAGAAACCCGCAGAGTGCCGGTGCGAGTGTTAAGGTTGATGATGTGCCTACCGATTTTATCCTTGTTGCAGCATGCAATATACAGGATTTACAGTATATACTGAGCCCACTGCGCTCGAGGATCGTTGGAAACGGATATGAGATTTTAATGGAAAATTCCATGCCAGATACAAAGGAGAACAGAATGAGATATCTGCAGTTCATAGCCCAGGAAATCAACATGGACGGAAAAATACCCAATATGGCTATAGAAGCAACTGACATTATTATCAACGAGGGAAGAAGAAGGGCACTTGAAGATCATAAGAGCAATGCACTTACACTGAAACTCAGGGAACTGGGTGGCCTTGTCAGAGCTTCAGGGGACATGGCAATTGAGAACAGGCATAAATTAATAGAGAAATCAGATGTAAAAGAGGCACTGGTACTTTATGTCCCTGTTGAGGAAAAGATCAAAAAATACTATGGCAGCATGACCAACGCTATTGGGGAAGAAGCTACAGGCTCACAGAAACATAAAACCAAAAAGCATT
>JAJZZW010000141.1 GCA_021797385.1 Thermoplasmata archaeon
TTAACCACAACGCCCGATATGCCCACAATAACATATTTGAACATGTTTCCCCTTTTAATTGTAAGGTCCAGAAAATCTCTGAATGTAATTGTTTCACTGCATTTTATACCTGTATTCACGATGTTATACTGAAAGCTCCTGTTTTTTAAAAGCATTGCATTTCCTAGAACCATATTTTTTCCCTGTTCCGGTATCATATTCTTTGACACCAGATAATCATAGGCATTTTTGGAATAAATAGTTCCAAATGGAAGTATTTTGCCCCTTTTTATAGATAACGATAATTTTATGAGAATTCCGTAGATGAATACCAGTAGCCCCTGTTTTCCAAAAAGCAATATAAAATCATTATTGTCAGAATAGGCTGAATTGACAATGGCATCACGTTTTTCATCCTCTATTTTGACGTTTGATATTAATATATAGTCAAAATCATCATTGTATGTCGCTTTGCCATTCCTATATTTCTGAATCATCTAAGAAGGGAATAATACAATCCTTTTTATTTTTATTGATTGAAAAAATAGGGTATGTTTTAAAGTAATGTCAATAAATCTAATATATATCATGAATATCTTAGTTTATGCAAATACCGGATTACACAGAGGAACCATTTGATTGGTATAAAAAGATGAGAAAGGAATCACCCATAATCAGATCCGGAAATACAATTCATGTCTTCAAATATATGGATATCTCGGAAGTACTCTCAAATTACCATGTTTATTCATCCCAGTTCAGGGATCTTTTAGGCGGAGAGCTGGCAGAAATGATGAACCAGAAAACGAGCCCGAGCATACTTATACTGGACCCACCTATACACACTATCCTGAGAAATCTAGTAAGCGATGCTTTCACCCCTGCAACAATAGAATCATACAGGGAAAAAATAAGAAAAATAGCATCAGGGCTCGTTGAAAACATGAAAGATATGGAATGGCAGGATGCTGTAACAGAGTTTTCCTATTTGCTTCCAATTACTGTTATTTCTGAAATGCTCGGTGTGCCCGAATCAGATTCAAACTTTTTCAGAGACTGGTCTGATAAACTGGCAACATCGCTGGGAAGAGAACCTGACATTAAAACTCAATATGAGATGGCTGATTATTTCTACGGAAAGATTGACAGGGAAGGACGGAAAAATAATCTTATAAGCAGGCTTTCAAGAGTTGAGATAGAAGGCAGGCAGCTCACGGATAGGGAAATAGCAGGCTTTGCCATACTTTTACTTGTGGCAGGAAATGAAACTACCACAAATCTGATTACAAATGCTCTTTTGTCGATCCATGAATCCCCTGGAATGTACCGGAATATCAGGAATAATCCCGGTATCATACCATCCGTTGTTGAGGAAACACTCAGATATAGGTCACCTGTCCAGTCAACCAGGCGTTATGCAAAGGTTGATGCCGAACTAAACGGGATCGAAATTTTGAAGGATGATATACTAAATCTTTATCTTGCGTCGGCCAACAGGGATGAAACTATATTTCAAAAAGGCGAAATTTTCGATCCTTACAGGACGACAAAAAGGCATATGGCCTTCGGTCAGGGGATACATTTCTGCCTGGGTGCATCGCTTGCCAGGCTTGAAGCCCAGATTGCACTGGAAGAGTTTTCAAGAAATATGGTTTCTTATGATCTTGAAACTCCAAAACCTGCAGACAGGCTAGACAGCGATATACTGTATGGATTCAGAAAATTGTTGATAAAGCCCGAATTCAAAAAAATGTGAAAATTTTATAGCAGGTATTTTATAATATAAAAACTGACTTCCTGCTTTTAAAGTTAAATTTTGCGTTTAAACCCAAGGACTTTATAAAATTGTGCACTGAACTTTTATGAACAAACAGGTTCCTGGCAAAAGGTTGTTTATACTCTATTCAGTAATTTTGATTCTCATGGCAATATCAATGCGAAGCACGAACAATATGGTTGTTACTACGGTTCCATTGTACTCAAAATATATCCTGAATTTTTCGTATATAGGAACAGCACTGGTTACAGCAATAATATATCTGGGAACTGTTCTTGCTACTTCATTCATCAATCCACTCATGGGCTCTGTTTTGAGGAAGAGAATGTTTATAGCAGCAAACTTTGTATTAACCGGGCTCATGGTATCCTATTATTTTTCCGGGGACATAAGTGTATTCATAATATCCTTTGTAATAGGATTGGCATACGGCATAATATTGCCTAACATTGTAACATCTGCGACACTGTATCCTGATAAAACAGGCAGAGAGAGGCTTCTAGGGATATATTCAGTGGGACTGAGTTTCAGTCTGGTGTTCGGGCCAAGTCTTGAAACCTATCTGTTAACAATAATAAGTTATAGAACATTATTTTTATTCTTTGCACCTCTGGGCCTTATCGGCATAGTTACATCCTTCTTCATGGAATTCCCGGAAAATAAAAAAGAGACGCATGGTGGATTTATTAGAAAAAATAAGGGATTTATTTCTTCCATACTCACAATTACTACATATAACGTTCCATTTGCCGCCCTGACAGTCTTTCTTGCAATATTTGCTGAGGCAAGATTCCATGTTAGTAGCTATATGGCATATTTACCGTTTGTTTTCTTCTTTGCTGTCTCCATGGTAACCAGAATGTATATAAGTATAAGGCCATTTAAAAACCTCAGAATGCCGCTCATATTTGCCCCTGCAATAACTGTTTTTGCCCTTGTAATGTTTCCATTTCTGCCGGATTACATAGCTTTTGTTGCCTTAATGATGCTGCTGGGAATTCCACATGGATCCATATTCCCAGTATCAACAGTAGAAATTTCAAGGGGGTCGACTATTGAAGAAAGGAATGCAGTGAATTCTTATTATTATTCTTATAATATGAGCCTCTTCATGGTAATACCATTAATATTTGCGGCAATAATTCCTTATATAGGCTTTGAAAAAACATTTGCATTGTTAACAATACCTGTTCTAATATCAATAGCTATAATCTATAGGAAATACTGGAAGGATGATGATCTACTTGGCACACCAAAAATTAACAGAAAATTATAAAAATGACTTATTTTTACGATAACTAAAATTTCAAGTTTTGCTAAAAGAAACTAGATAATTTTCATTATCCAGCAATTACCTTTTCCTGGGATGTATAACGGTGAATTTATCATCAAGATATTTTGAACTTTTTTTCCCCATTTCCTTATCAAAGTCCTGCAAAATTATGATTAAGTCCCGCTTTTCTTCTAAAGAAAGATATCTATATTCATAATCCGGAATTTGATGCCCGGAATAATATTTTCTTGTATACATCCGTGCATCCTCTGGGAGTTCCCTGATTATATCTATAAAGTTTTTTCTTATAAATTTGGTGTATTGGAATTCATTAATTATACCAGCAATTTTCAGGGCTTTTAACATTCCCTTTTTTACCATGGATACGGGCTGCACACCTATATTTTTACTTTTAATTTTTCCACGGATAAATATCTTCCCACCGAGCATACCTGATCCAATATACTTACCAAAATTTATGCTGCTATTGGATAATACCAGAATTGTACCACCTGCCATGTACTCTCCGAGATAATCATCGAATTTGCCGTTTATAATAACATTTGGAATAGAGGTTCCATATTCCCGCATCTGTATACATGCTCTATTTCCAACATTTCCATCCACATAAATTTTCCCTCCACTCAGAGCCTGGCCCAGTACATCACCGGCATCACCGAATATTTTCACTATTCCCCCACTCATGGAATCGCAGCAATCGTCGGCAACATTACCCTTTACCATTATAGTATTATTCTCATTGAGATTCATAAGGCAATTACCCGCATTCCCGTACATTGTAATATTACGATGCTCCCCCGGAAATGTCATACCTATATATCTATGACCAGCAACATTATTTACGTATACGAGGTTACTGGGATACTTAACTATCTCACGGTCAAGCACATTATAATCTATATTTGCTGCATCAATGCCTGGTTCCTGAATGTTATCTAACTTACCTCTGCTTACATAATTCTCCCTTCCGGGATTTATTATCCCGTTTTTCATGGAAGAAATAAAAAATGATCCGGGTTCAAGGGTCCATATTTTGGCATCCTGACTTATAATTCTTATCTGGCTTTCCTCGCTTGCTATGAAAATGTTATTATCATCCTCACCCAGTATAGCGGGCCTGAGCTTCGTTCTATCGGCCATGGCAATCATGTAAATATCATGGCCATCATCGTAGCCTATTATTAGAGTATACGGTCCGTCCAGTACGCATCCCCTTGTCCTGTACTTAATTTCAGGGTCATCCATATTTCCGGACATTATTTTTAATGCTGTAATTAAATCGTATTCTCCGATCAGTTCCTTAAAAATATGGGCTATTACCTCACTGTCTGTGCCCACAAAACTTGTTACTCCCTTTGATTTGAGATACTCTCTATTAGCGCCGAATGAACTTATGTCACCGTTATGCACTATTGCTATATTAAAAGTGGAAAATGGATGGGACCAGTATGGTAGATATCCGGGTGAATTTGTGGGCTGTCTTGTATGTGCCAGCCACATGTCAGCCTCTTTTTTATCCAAAGCATATTCTTCACCAACCTGATCCGGATATCCAACACCTTTGTATACAAGAAGTGACTTTCCTGCACTATACAACCTTCCGCTGCCCTCGTTCCATAGTGTTGCATTAACATCATCAAGGGATTTGCTGTTTTCAAAAACTATATCATAACAGCAGCTTTTTATTGATTTCCCATTTTCAATGTATGAATTCTGTACTTCTATTCCATGTTGCTGAAGCAATGCCTGTAATTTTTCATCCTCATCCCCGTAAAATATTTTTACTGTGAAAGTGTTGGTTTCGTTCAGGTTAAATGATGCATATCCGGAACCCTTGT
>JAJZZW010000018.1 GCA_021797385.1 Thermoplasmata archaeon
ATGTGGCTATAAAACATAAACAATCTCCTGTTTCTAATTTTAAAAATACAAAGTCCTACGCCCTTGTGCTGGGTTGAAATCATCGTGATTATATATTTATTCATGATACGCCATAATAATTAAGTTTATATATTTTAGTATTATACTAATTATATGGAATATAATATTACCAGGAAGGAGCGAGACTGCATCGTAGCGCTGTATGAAAATTCCGGTTTTCCATTAAGGTTATTCAATATTGCAGATATTTTAAAAATCAAAGCCCCTACGGCATATGAACTTGTAAAGAGATTGGAATCCAAAAACATAATAAATAAAACCAACGGGATAATAAGTTTGACCACCTATGGCATTTCAATATATGATGAAATTATCATGGCCCACAGGACATTAGAATTAATCCTTACAAAAAGTGGTGTTAACTCTGATACAGCCTGTGAACAGATAGAAAGAATAGACTATCTTATGGATGATGTTTCAGTACAAAAATTATTTAAAAGTCTCGGTCAACCACAGACATGTCCACATGGCAAGCCCATAAAGGTAAATTAATCCTTAAGAATTGCTTTCATTTTTTGTGATAAAAGCAGCGACCCGATTGATAATACTTTCCCCTGCTCTGCTTCAATGACAGACATAGACGCATGCCTTATATCTATTCCAAAACTTTCTTCTTCCTCAAGACCGAGATAGTGTGCAATTGCGCATTTAATTGGAAAAGAATGACTTATAATAATATATCTCCCATTGAATGAATTCAAGAGACCAACCATCCTCTCCTCCTGTGATTTAAATGATTCCATTCCAAGCTCATCACGGGATTTATCAGGTATGTCTACAATCCTTTTTCCGTTATATTCTCCGAAATCAGATTCAATTGCCCTTTCATCCGTTTTTATTTCCAGATTCAGATATTGATTTATTATATTCGCAGTTTCTACGGCTCTCAAGACCGGGCTGGATATGATCCCATCGAATTTAAGTCCCTCCAGCTGCTCACCTGTGAATCTCGCCTGTTCGATACCCTCCTCTGTGAGTCTATACCTATTGAGCTCCCGGGAAAGTATTCCATTTCTATTTGTATAACTCTCTCCGTGCCTGATAAGTACGACATATTTCATAATCAATATATTATTCGGTGGTTTATAATTTTATTGAATTTAAGGCGGTGTATTACAATATATTTCTATATAAAAATAACATAACATACCATGAATAAACTCGCAGGCGAAAACAGTCCATATCTAATAGAGCATTCAGGCAATCCCGTGAACTGGTACCCTTGGGGCGATGAGGCTTTCAACCTGGCAAAGGAGCAGGATAAGCCTGTATTTCTAAGTATAGGATATTCCAGTTGCCATTGGTGCCATGTAATGGAGCAGGAGAGTTTTACTGATAAAGAAGTAGCCGAAAAGATGAATAATACATTTATAAATATAAAGGTTGATCGGGAAGAAAGGCCTGATATAGACAATCTTTACATGACATTCAGCCAGATTATGACCGGTACTGGCGGATGGCCACTCAATCTTATATTGACACCGGACAGGAAACCTGTATTTGCATTTACCTATATACCCAAAATTTCCAGGAATAATATGATAGGCATCATGGAGCTATGTGATAACATTTCATACCTATGGAAAAATAAACGAGATGAACTTGAAAAGAATGGTGATGAGGTCATATCCAGATTAAAAAACATGGAAGGCCAGAAAATCGACATGCCGAGGCCAGACTACAGCAAATATATAAATTCAGCATATAACGCTCTTAAAAAGAATTATGATAAGGACTACGGAGGATTTGGCAGTGCACCAAAGTTCCCCTCTTTCCAGCATCTTATTTTCCTGATGAATTATTATAAAAAAAATGGGGATGATGCAGCACTGGAAATGACTGAAAATACACTTAAAAATATGTATCTAGGAGGAATGTATGATCATATCGGAGGAGGATTCCATAGATACTCCACAGATCCGTTCTTCAGGATTCCTCATTTTGAAAAGATGACATACGATCAGGCAATGGCGATTATTGCATATTCCTATGCATATGACATTACAGGGAAAGAGTTCTACAAGGATACTGCATATGAAATATACAAATTTTTGAAGGAAGAGATGTTTTCCAGGGGATTTTATACCGCAATAGATGCAGATTCTGAAAATCAGGAAGGAAAATTTTATACATGGACTTATGCAGAGCTGAAAAATTCTGCAGGAAAAGATTTCCTTTATGATTTCAATATACTTCCAGAGGGAAATTTTTATGATAACAATTCCCGGCAGTCTGGCAGGAATATACTGTTTATGAACAGGGATATTGCAGGGAATCCCACCAGGTTGCACAGAGAAGAACTGGAAAAACTCAAAAAAGTTCGTGGTACAAGGGTAAAGCCTGCTGTTGACGATAAAATACTTGTCGACATCAATGGGCTCGTCATAAAATCACTGTCACTTGCATCAATGATTTTCCATGATAAGAGCATGCTCAAAACTGCAGAGAGCGCAGCGGATTTCATCATGAATGACATGTACCGAGACGGCAAACTTTTGCATTCTTACAGAAATGGATCTGCCAAAATAGAGGGCATGTTCGATGATTATTCTTATATGGTATCCGGCCTCCTGTCACTCTATGAGGCATCACAGAATGATATATATCTGGACTATGCAAGAGATCTGCATAACATACTAGTAAAGACTTTTTATGATGATATCAATGGAGGATTTTATTCAACCGGGGGTGATCTGCTAGTCAGATTAAAAGAAACCTATGACAATGCCATACCCTCTGGATTTTCCTTTGAGATCGGGAACCTTATAATATTCAATTATCTGGATAGCAAGTTCCAGGATGTTCTGGATAAATCCATAAATTCAATAATGCCGGATATGGAAAGACAGCCCATGTTTTTTTCTTTTACGATTTCATATCTGTTCAATTTGATTGAATTTTACAAAGTTGAAACAGCGTCGGAAGATGTCCTCAACTATCTGGGAAGCCATTATCCATACAACTACTACTTCCTGAAATTTGACAGTAATGTTATATCCATATGTGATACAAATAAATGTTTTATCGTGAGGGGGCTCCAGGATTTGAAACGGCTGATCAACTGGTAACCATCTTCCCTGATAAAGTATGTGTTTTCGCCTTAATAAGGTTAAATAGCCTTTTGTAATGATTACAGTCATGAAGTGCATTATTTGTGGGAAAAACGAGGCTTATAAATCAGGCCTCTGCCGGAGTTGTCTGGCAGATAAAATTCAACTTAAATCAGAAAATATGGATCTAACAGTGTGCCCGAAGTGCGGGGCAGTTCGTTTGGGGAAATCCTGGCATTATGATAATGGTGATCGTTATATAGTTAGAAGTGCAGAATCACATATTATAATGGATAAAAATGATAAAATTTCACGTGTTGAAAGCTATAATATCGGTGAAAATGAAGTAACCCTCGATTTAATAATAGAAGATAAGAATCTGGGAGAAATTGAAAAGGAGATCTCTGTACCGCTGAAGGTTTCCAAGGAAAGTTGCCCTGTCTGTAACAAGGTAACCGGATCTTATTACGAATCTGTTATACAGTTAAGAACATACACCACACAGTACGGAAAAATTCTGGAAGACGCCCGGGATACTATAGTTAAATTCATGAAAGGGCTCAACAGGAATGATCCAAACTCGTTTATATCCCGGATAGACACGTTAAAAGAGGGCCTGGATATTTACCTGGGAAAAAAGGAGGATGCAGTAAAAATAGACAAATTAATGGAGCTTGATTATTTTTGCAATATGAAAATCACAAAGTCGCTGGCGGGAAGAAAAGACAGTAAAGACCTTTTCAGATACACTCATCTAGTCAGGATACTGGATTTGGTGCCCGGATCGGTTATTTATGGCGGATCATATTATTTGGTGAAAAGCATCAGATCAAATACCATGGAAGTTATAGACACAGGAAAAGGCAATACTATAACAATTAGCTCCAAGGAGTTTTTCAGGGGATCATTCAGGGTAATTGTTAAGGATCCGGACAGGGAAAAATTCATTGTCCTGGCCAGTCATGATGGTGAATCACAACTTATGAATTCCAGAACATTTGAACTTATTACCTATAAAAAAGAATTCGCCGGTAAGGAAATAGACCTTTACAGATATGATAATAAATTCTATACACTATGAAAAGCATTTTAAATCCTTTGTAATGGACGTGCATGGAAATTAAATCAGAATGGGGCAGATTGAAAAGGGTTATAATGCACCGGCCAGGAACCGAAATAACCTATGCTATGCTGGCCCCTAAACCATTCCTGTTTGAAAGGCCATTCAATTACTCCATAGCAGACCGGGAGCATAAAAATCTTCAGGCTGTTCTGGAAGAAAATGGGGTGCATGTGGATATACTGGAAGATTTAATTGTCAATACCGCAGATAAAAATTCCTCTTTCAGGAAAAAACTGGAGGATAAAATACTATCCCTTGTAAATTTCTATGGAACAAGTGAATCAATGGAAAATGCCAGACGGGACCTGGAAAAGAATATAGAATATATAGATTCTCTTTCATTATTTCAGGCTCTGATCATGGAACCCTCCATAGATTTAAAGGAATACGTTACAGGCATACAGTATCCTAGAGTGTATTCAAACCTGCCACTTGCAAACCTTTACTTCATGAGGGATCAGCAGGCAGTATCATCCGGTGTTCTGATCGGAAATATGAAGATGCAGCAGAGAAGGAGAGAAACTGATATAACATCCTTTGTTTTCAAAGAAATTCTCGGTGCAAAACTAAAGAGAATAGAAAACGGTTTTTTTGAGGGAGGGGATTTCATACCTGCAGGAAACTTTTGCCTCATAGGCACCGGTAACAGGACAAATGAAAGTGGCGCAATCGAGGCAATGAACTCAGGGATATTCGATTTTGATCGTATAGTGATCATTTCAAATCCATTGTACGGCTTCATGGATGGCCACGACCTCATGGTAAATATGCATCTTGACACTTATTTCAATATTCCAGCAGCCGGGACAGTTATCACCTCAGTGGAGCTTGCAAAATCAGCACAGGCAACAGTATATGTTAAAAACACGGATGGCAAATATTCCGGAGATTCAAGGACAACCCTCTATGAATTTATGAAAGGCGAAGGCTATAATTTCATTGACCTAGGCATAAGTGAACAGCTTTCTTATTCCTCCAACTTTCTTACGGTATCGGATGGTAAAATAATTGCAATAGATTCCGCCAGGGTAATAGAAAAACTCCTGGCTGAAAATGTATTCGATGATATCACAAGGGAACACATAGTTACTGATATGCGTTTGAGAAAAGGCAAAATGTTTCCGGACCGGAAAGAAGTATATAATAGCGGAATAGACGTAATAAAAATAGATTTGAGTGAAATAACGGGTGGATATGGCGGAGCACATTGCATGACATCGGCAGTGGATCGGGCATGATAATAGCGCATCTATTAATATAATATAACAGGAATAATTGAATTCATATAATGACGACATTTAAATTATGTTATATTAATTAAATTCCATTTTACTCGGCGCAGGACTAAGAGTACATGCCGCCAGCGCCTGCAGATGCAAGCTGGCAGGTCAAACCGAAACAATAACCTTATAAATTTATAAGCAATAATGTATTTCACTAATAAGTTAAGCTCAATTAATAAGAGGGATTTAATGGCAGATAGAAGAAGATCAACTACAAAGGATAAGTGGAAGGAGAAGTCATGGTACACAATTGTGTCACCATCCTATTTCGGGGAAAAGGAAATCGGTCTGAGTCCAAGTTCAGATCCAAAATATATGATAGGTAGAACCATCGCAGTACCTGTTTCTACATTTACCGGGAACTTCAAAAAGGCAAGTTCCATGGTTTTATTCAAGGTAGATAACTGTGAAGGAAAACGCTGCACAACAAAATTCATCGGGCATGAAGTAAGTGATGATACAATAAGAAGGATGGTAAGAAGAAGAAGGGAAAGGATGGACATTGTTACTGATGTGAAGACCAAGGATTTCTTTAATGTAGCAGTTAAACTTGTTCTCGTGGCCGATCAGAAACTTACCGGCACAAAAAGATCTGAAATAAGATCTGCTGTTGTTGATTATATTATCACCAGGGCAGCGGAAATGGATATGGGAACATTTGCAAATTATATAATAGGTGACGACGTATACGGAGACCTTGTAAATTCCTTAAAGGAAGTTTACCCTATCAGAAAGATAGAGATAAGGAAAACTGAAATTGGAAATCGCGAGGTACCTGAAACGAACAACCAGGAACCTGTAGAAGCTGTTCCAAACTAATATTTTATATGCCGGGGTGGCTCAGTTGGTAGAGCGTCGGACTCATAAGCCAACAGCTGAGATATCCGAAGGCCTCGGGTTCAATCCCCGACCCCGGCATTATACTTAAATGTCAATTTTCGGATAGTGGCTGCTAAATCATAATTTTATTTTAACCCTGTTTTTAGTATCTTTATATGTTGATTTATGAATAAAAATAACATTCAATAGTATTTAAATATATACTACTATATATGCCATTAGGCTTATGATTGCCACCTGAAACACTAGCTGTATCGTGGCAACCCTTGAAATATTCATCAGATTGTTTGATACCATGCTTTTGTCCCAGTTTTCACCTGCAAGTTCCCTGGAAATCTTCAGAGACATGGGCAGAACGAAAGCAAATGTAAGTAGAAGCAATAGTGCAGCTATGGAAAAAATGCCAATAAAGAGTGGATCCAATGAAATTATTTTTTCACGTATGGCCAGGGCAATTCCAGACGAAACAGTAAATATTGATATTGCAGGTATAAAGTAAAGTGTCATGGGTATGAGCCTCTCGGCTATATTTGCCTTAATATTAATGTCCAGACTATTGATCACTATGAAAAAAATTGCTCCAAGAAATACATCCACACCTGTCCACAATGCACCATATAGAACATGTACATAATCCAGGACAAGAATTCCCGGGATAATTATGCCGGCAGAGAATACTATAGCCAGGACTGCAACCGATATTAAACCTGTTCTGGAATGGTGGATATGGCTCATAGCACAGACACCGTTGAAAAGTATGCCATCAGCGCTATTATAGCTATCTGCATAATAACCTGACTCAGAGATAACTTGAGGTTTAACATGGTAAGCCTTATAATTTTGTCCTTATTTTTAGCCCCATGCAGAATTTCATTATAAACTCTAAGCTCATTTGGTAGAAATATTCCTATTCCCTGGATCAGAAGTGCAAAGGCTATTACCAGTGCAGCAACAATATATGGAGATGAGAACGGGATGTGCATGGACATGGCGAGATAAATCCCGGCAGTTATGGTGACAGAGGAAATTGCTGGCATAAAGAAAAGCATTGTCGGTGTCAGTCTCATGGAAATGTTTGTTTTTTCAGCATTGTTCAGGCCTTTCATCACATATGAAAAGAATAAACCCATGACCAGATCCATTCCAGTCCACATAGATCCAGCAACAACATGGAAATATTCGAGGAAATAAAAATTATGCAACTCAAGTATTATAGCAAGTAGGATTGGGGGTATCAGAAGCATGGGCAGTCCCCTTGACATGGAGCTCCTCATATCAAAACGGCTGTCAAAATAGACTGATGTAGAATTATCAGTTATCACACTTTCAAAATATTATTAACTATAAAAATATATTTATGCTAACAAAAATTTCTAACATTAAAAGCTGAAAACTTATGGGTTAACATTTTTGGGAAGCCAGCAATAACCTTTAAGGCAAACTTCTACTTCGCAAACAACTATTAATGTGCGAGTGCCGGGATTTGGACCCGGGTTAGTGGCTTGGGAAGCCACTGTGATACCAGGCTACACTACGCTCGCTTTTTCATTTATCATCAGGACATGTAATACAACAAGCACACTTAGTAGAAGCTTTATCATGCTATACAGCACATCCTTCCTGAATTGAAATGGCTATGTTAAAAATATTTATAAACGTTACTATGGCAATCAAATCTATACCATATCATCTGCCTATTTTGAATGTTCAAAAAGATTTCAATATATTTTAACCTGCCGCCTCTTTGCAAGATCGAGTACTTTTAATCCCATCTCAGTAGGCTCGTAATTCTTATCCATCAGCCCCATTTCATATAATCTCTGGCATTTTTCGGCATTGTCCTTTCTTTCCCTCTTCAGAAGGATAAGCCTGAGGCACAGAATATCTACATATTTTATATATTCTCTTTCGTTTATATCCCTCAATATGTAATGTCCATTGTTTGCAATATGATAGTATGTGTGGTGTTTATGGACTTCATTTGTTTTTTTCAACTTTGCCTCCGTTCTTTTTACAGAGGAACCTGAATATTTTTCTATAAGTCCCATAGAATACAGTCTTTCAATGTATATCTGTACTTTGGCCTGAGGTATGCTGGTATAAATTTTGATATTTTTGGCATAATCAAGTTTGGCAAGTTCGAAGTGTTTTAAAACCATGAGCATTTCGTGGTCCATGACAAGCATCTTTTTTATTTCATCATCTTCCATATATTAATTATAATGTCAACACTCTATAAAAATATAAGCTGTTACAGGATACGCGTTGTCAAGTGTCATACAATAGGTGCCAAAGCAAACCTTAAACTACCCCTTCGTGATTTCAATTTGGTGTTTATATGGAAGATTTAGATCCGTTTGATATAGCGCTTGCCCAGCTAAACAAGGCTGCGAAAGTAATGAAGCTAGACAGTGCAACAATTGATGTGCTGAGCTCTCCCAAGGAGATTCTCCAGGTAAGTATACCTGTAAAGATGGATAACGGCGAAACAAAGGTATTCACCGGATTCAGAGTACATTACAATAATGCAAGGGGACCGATGAAAGGCGGAATAAGATATTATATAAAAGAAAACCTGTCAGAGGTGAAGGCTCTTTCCGCATGGATGACATGGAAAACAGCACTCCTGGGACTGCCATTTGGCGGTGCAAAGGGTGGAATTATATGTGACACCAAGAAAATGAGCAAGAATGAACTTGAAAAACTGAGCAGGGGATACATAGATGCAATTGCTGACTTTATAGGGCCAGAGATTGATGTGCCTGCACCTGATGTTTACACAACCCCACAGATAATGGGATGGATGATGGATGAATATGAAAAAATAGTAAGACATTCCGCCCCGGGCGTTATCACGGGAAAACCCCTGACACTCGGCGGTTCCCTGGGAAGGGGAGATGCCACAGCAAAGGGAGGAATGTATGTTCTGAGAGAGGGAGCAGAGTACAAGGGGATTGACCTAACAAAGGCAAAATATGCAATACAGGGTTTCGGAAATGCCGGCCAGTTCGCTGTTAAATTCGTGAATGAGATGTTTCATGGAAAAGTTGTTGCAGTTTCAGATTCCAGTGGAGGAATATACAAGGAAAGTGGAATAGATTACAATGAACTTCTGGCGCACAAGGAAAAGACAGGTACAGTGGAAAACTTCCCGGGATCCAAAAACATAACAAACGAGGAACTTCTTGAATCCGATGTTGATGTGCTTATTCCCTCGGCAATAGAAGACCAGTTAACAGGAGAAAATGCATCAAGAGTAAAGGCAAAAATAGTACTGGAACTGGCAAATGGACCATCAACTCCCGAGGCAGATGAAATATTCTTCAAAAAGGACATACTTCTCCTTCCGGATTTCCTGTCAAATGCAGGCGGAGTCACAGTATCATACTTTGAATGGGTTCAGAACATAACCGGTGATTACTGGACAGAGGAAGATGTATACAGCAGACTTGATAAGAAAATGACTGCTGCAACCAAGGATGTACTGGATGTACATGAAAAGTATAAAACTGACCCGAGGACAGCAGCATACATAATAGCCATACAGAGAGTCGTAGATGCCATGAAGGCAAGGGGACTCTTAAATTAATTTTTTGTATTTATTTTTTTGAAAAGAATGTTTATAATATACCTATCCATGTCATGATTATATGACAAGAATGAATATTTCTGTGAAAAATCTAAAAGACGTAGTAGAGATGCTAAGCACCGTGGTTACCGAATCAAAGTTCAAAATAACCTCAACTGGCATAACCGTCAACGCTGTTGACCCAGCACATGTCGCCATGGTTTCTCTGGAAATTCCAAAAAATGTTTTTGCCGAATATGATGTAGAAGCTGAGGAGGAAATATCACTTGACCTTGAGAAGGTAAAAAGCATTTTGAAATTGGCCTCAAGTAATGATTCCATGGTAATTGTAAAAGACAGGGAAAAATTAAAATTTGAAATAGGGAATATAATAAAAAGCATATCACTGCTGGACAATAATCAGATTACAACTCCAAGGGTTCCTCAGATAGTTGCAGAGGACTACGTAGTAATGATCAAGGGAGAATTCGAAAGGGGCCTCAGAGCAGCAGAGGATGTTTCCGACGCAATCAGGCTTACGATGACGCCTGACAACTTTTCTGCAAAATCAACATCGGATGCAGATGAGAGTGAAATGATACTCCAGAAGGATACACTAAAAGAAATTCAGTGCCATGAAACCATAAAATCATCGTATCCCCTGGAATATCTTCTTAAATTCATGAGGTCAATATCTCCAAGTGAAGAAATAAAGCTTTCATTCAAAAGTGATTATCCGCTCACAATTGAATTCAATCTTGGCACAGATTCTCCTGAAAGAATAAAGGGAAGATTCCTGCTTGCACCGAGAATGGAATCATAAGCGGGCACGAGGGGATTTGGACCCCTGATTTACAGCTTAGGAGGCTGTTGCCCTATCCATGCTAGGCCACGTGCCCATTTCATACGTAATCAAACAAAAGCATTTAATTTTTTTTAATTGTAAACCAAAAATATATTTGTTTGTGGTAAAACTTACAGGGAATTGATTTCCCTTATCATTTTAACGCAACTTTCCATGGCATCCTTTGCCATATCTATCCTCGCCTCTGCCTGCAATCTGGATTCCCCAGATCCTGAAATACCGAGAGCCACAGGTTTTTCGTACTCCAGGGACAGGTCTGTTATCTTTCTGGCAGCGTTATCCATAATAACCCTGTGATGATCTGTTTCTCCCCTGATTACGGCGCCCAAAGTGACAACACCATCTATATTATCCATCTTTAGCAGCTTTTTTATGGCCAATGGCATATCAAATGTGCCCGGTACCCTGAAAATCTTTTCTACTTCAACTCCCAGGAATTTCGCATGATCTACCGCTCTTTTCATCATCATTTCTGTTATATCATAATTAAATTCCGCTACAACTATCCCAACTCTTATTTTTTCCATATTATCACCTAATGTTTATGTGAACCTGCACCATCTGTGGCAGGTCCCTTATCTTCAAAACCCTGCCTCAAACCCATACCCGCATTTCTGGTTAACTTGTCCCTGTCAAACAGCAGGTTATACGCATTCAAAGCATGTTCCCTGGACCTTCTGTCGCAAAGCCAAGCAAGCTCTGCATCATCCTTCGCCTCATCCTCATGGACAAAAACCTCTATTATGTGCATTTTTTCCTGCAATTGAACTTCCATGATTCCGGTAGAGGCGATCTGGGCAGACATCTTGTCCACCGGCATAGGACCGGGCATTCCAAATGCCATTACCAGGTCGCAACCGTAATCTTCAAAAAGAATTTTACAGGCTACAGGGATGTCCTTTATACCAGGAACAGTGTACCTTTCCACTACAAATCCTGTGCCATATGCATACAGTTCGTCTATTGCAGATCTTGCCATATCGTACCTGGCAAAGGTAGTATCCACTATTCCTATTTTTTTCAATGGTTCTCACTCCATGCACTGATTATCTCCTCTCCTGTGACAAAACCATATCCATGTTTTCTGGCGTAATCCTCAGTCTTATCTCTGGTCATTGATTTTCCATTATCATCCAGCATTTCAACTATTGTTGCTGATGGAACCAGGCCAGCCTCTTCAACAAGGTACGTGCTTAATTCTGTATGCCCACGCCTTCTTGAGAAATACCCTCTTCTTGCAATTAAAAGATGTATATGCCCAGGAGTTCTGAAAACGGACCCAAAACTCTCAGATGCTGTCCCGTTCATTTTCATATCTCTTATGAAATCGCCAAAATGCCGGATTGTTAGAGACCTATCATTGTCAGATATCCCTGTAAAAGTATCCCGTGAATTTATCGTAATGGAAAAAGTGCTGTCTTTATCATATTTCATGTCATCCGCATTCAGTACGGATTTGTCCATACCGAGGCATTCCCTGAAAAGGTCTTCAATATAGGGAAGCCCTAACTTTTCTGCATCATCTTGTTTTATCGTTGTACATATGAGGCCACCTCCATCTTTCCTCATTATACGTATGAAATCCGGTGTGATGAACTGGGATGGTATTACTATATCTGTCTCCCCCTCACGTGTGTCTGCATCGAATATTAGCACCGGATTTCCATTTCTGAATGCTGTTATTGCATCTGAGTACATACCGGAGCATTGCCGCAATATATTTAATATTTTAGTATCTACTCAAAAATATGTAAAATATATGACTTAAAATAGTGTTTTTTTGTCACTAACTGGTATTCATTGAGCAGCTGATTTTTAAAAAATATATACGCTTCGCTTAGGTGCACGCCATTTTTCTGCAGAAATTTTCTTGGATTGTCAATTGCAAATTTAAGTATATCAGAAGGGCTAATATACGTGCTGAAACGTTGATACCTGTAAAGGAAATCCATTTCACTGAACATATCTGGCTCCGTTACAAATACATTATCTGTTCCGAGCATTATTTCAATGCCTGACTTTACGAATCTTCCATAATCCGGCCGTTTTCCGTAAAATATGTTTGATCGCGGTGTTATTGCTACAGGAATTCCACTTTTACCCAGCAAATTAAGGTCCCTATCATCAGCCTCTATCCCGTGTACCAGGAATGATGGATTAAGATCCAGAACAATGTCAATATCCTCCCTTTTATTCTCGCTGAAATGTAGTGCAAATATTTTTCCCATCTTTCTGGCCCCTCTGGATGCTTTCATTGCCTCTCCATAATCAATATCTGAAATCGAGCTCAGTGCAATCCCATCGGACGAATCCAGAATTGCTTCAATGGAATCGTTGCAGTATGGCCTACCCAGTATAACTGGATGTATATGGCGGGATTTTGATTTCTTGATAAGTTTGATACCATCCAGACCACCCTCCCTGAAATCCATATAAGACAGCGTTCCATTTTTCCACATGAACTGGTTTGCCTTCCTGATTCCGTTGATAATTGAATCTGTATCGGCATGTTCTAGCATTCTGTGTTTAAGTCCTCCGGGGCCCACTATGTCAGGCAGTGTTCCTGCGGGTTCATCACTGATAAACGAGTCCCCAACATGCGTATGGGCATTTACAGGCATCGGTATAATAGTCCCATAAAGTCCATCATTTGCAATACCTGTTTTGAATGCAGGTATGCCGGATAGATCGAGAGTCCCATGCCGTAATTTTCCATTGAAATATATATTCCCACTGACCTTCATAATCACACTTCCATTACAGTATTATGGTATAGCTGTTTTTCCATATTGTTAATAGTTATAAATACTTATTTTTTAGTAATATCTCAAAATTGTTATATTAGAACACCATTAACCTATATGCTTCCAATGGTAACAATAAATGTTGCAATGTCTTTGAACGGGAAAATATCATCAGAAAACGGTCGTTATACAATATCTGATGCAGATGATATGGAAAGGGTGCTTTCGCTAAGAAAATCTGTTGATGCTGTACTTATTGGTGCAAATACTGTTATAATGGATGACCCTGTTCTCCATTATTCCAAACGCAGAATAGTCCTTGACGGGGAATTTAAGCTATCCGATAAGTATAAAATCTTCGATGGTAGCGTGAAAACGTATATCGTATCCAGGAAAAATAAACACATAAAGAATGCCCAGACCGTTATTGTAAACGACACCGAAATAAGAGGCATAATGGAAAAACTGTATTCCCTGGGAATAAAATCTGTGCTTGTTGAGGTGGGGAGTACAGGTTATAAACGAATTTCTGGATGCTAATTTATTCGATCAGTTCTTTGTATACATAGATCCGGGACTTATCCTGTCGGGCAAATCACTCTTTCCAACTGCTGACAGGAGGATGGAATACAAAGTGGAACAATGCCATAGGGGAATTCTTTTAAGTATTAAAAGTATATACATCTGATTATAATGGAAAGCAACGGATTTTTAAGGTTAAAGTGGGCAAGGGATCATATGCCCGTATCTGCAAGTATAAGAGAACGTTTCCTTAAGGAAAAACCATTCAAGGGCATTAAAATAGCAATGGCATTGCACGTGGAGGCCAAAACAGGCATATTTGCACTGCTGCTTTCAGAAGGTGGCGCGGAGGTAAGGCTTGCATCATGCAATCCCCTCAGTTCGGATGATAGCGTTGTTGAATCACTAAGGAAAGACTATAATTATATGGTATATGCAAGAAAGGGGGAAACGGAAACAGAATATTACGATAATATCAAAAAGACGGTTGAGGTGAAGCCGGACATTATAATAGATGATGGCGGGGACCTTACAAATCTAGTTGCATCTGATCCGGAACTAGTAAAAAATGTAATGGGTGGCAATGAAGAGACCACAACAGGAGTTGTAAGACTCAAAGCAATGGAAAAGGCAGGGGCATTAAAATTCCCTATGTTCGACGTGAATGATGCACAGATGAAGCATTTCTTTGATAACAGATACGGTTCCGGCCAGAGTGCCCTGGATGGTTTCATGAACGCAACAAATATACTCATAGCCGGAAAAAATGCTCTGGTTGCAGGCTATGGATATGTAGGGAAAGGTGTAGCCATGAGGTTAAAGGGCATGGGTGCAAGAGTAACAGTCACCGAAGTCGATCCAGTCAAGGCCATAGAAGCCGTCATGGACGGATTCAACGTTGACCGCATGAATAATGCTATAAGGTATACAGATCTTCTTTTCACAGCTACGGGCATGAAAAATGTGGTAAGCTATGATGATATGCTTGTAGCCAAAAAGGGAATAATACTGGGAAATGTAGGGCATTTCAACAATGAAATAGATTACGCTTCCCTGGAGAAGAGGAATACAGGAAAGGTACAGGTCAGGAATCTTGTTACAGAATACAGGCTTGAAAACGGAAATACGGTAGATCTCATATCTGATGGAAGACTTTTAAATCTGGCTGCAGGCCAGGGTCATCCAGTTGAAATTATGGATCTGAGTTTTGCACTCCAGGCGCTCACCGCAGAATACATAGTTAAGCACAGGAAAAATCTATCAAATAAAGTATACCCGGTGCCAGAAGAAATCGATTATGAGGTTGCAAGAATAGCACTGAATTCAATGGATTTTAAAATAGATAGTTACACAGAGGATCAGCTGAAATATCTTAACAGCTATGAGGAAGGGACATAGATATTTATATAATTTTTATATTGATCCACATGAAAATAACTGCTGTTAATATAAATGGGAAAAAGCATCTTGCTCTGTATAAGGATGGAAAACTGGCTCTTCTGGATGATTATGGCATAAAATCAGTGCAAATCTCCTCTCTTTCGGATGAAGATTTCAAAAAGATCAATGATATAAGTGATTTCAGGGATTACCAATTTTCCTATGAATCAATCATAGATGAGAACTCAACGCTTATGTGTATCGGTCTCAACTATAAAAGCCACGTATCAGAGCATGATGGAGGCAAAATCCCTGACACTCCTGTGGTATTTACCAAGTCAAATAATACTTTCACTGGCAATGGAGCCACAGTTGATACCGGAAATGATCTGAATGTTGATTATGAGGGGGAACTCTGTGTGATGATAGGCAGAAAGGCCAGAAATGTTTCAGAAAAGGATGCACTAAAATATGTTCTAGGCTATTTCACGGGAAACGATGTGAGTTCAAGACTTCTTCAGTACAGAACTTCCCAGTTTTATCTTGGAAAAAGTTTTGATAATTTTTATCCTAACGGCCCCTATATATCCATAGGTGAAATTGACAATCCGCAAAAACTTAAAATACAGACAAGGGTAAACGGGGAACTCAGGCAGAATTCTTCCACAGATATGATGATATTCCCGGTAAATACACTGATCAGTTATATATCGAAGTATATCACCTTGAGGCCTGGCGATTGCATTTCAACAGGAACCCCCTCAGGAGTTATTATGGGCATGCCGAAGGAAAAACAGAAATGGCTGGGAAATGGTGACACCGTCGAGGTGGAGATAGATTCACTGGGCAAACTTTCAACAACTTTCAAATAAAATGCAGTACACTCTCATATTGAAACCGCCGGAAAAAATAAGACGCCGGATTACGGAAATCAAAAAGCATCTGGAAAACATTTATGGCTATACCGGATCGCTGAGCTGCAAAGGGGTGCATATAACCATGGCATACCTTCCAAATCCTGAATCCCTGGATATTATTTCTGTGAAAAGAATGTGTGAAAATGTCTCTCCATTTCACTTTACCATGAGTGGTACCGGTTATTTTGAGAAGGAAAAAAACGGGAAAAAATCATATATCGTATACCTCAATGTTATCCCCTCACCGGAAATGGTAACATTTCATTCAATGCTTGTAGAAGCCCTGAATTTAAATGCTATGGATACCGGCAGATTTGTTCCCCACATTACTCTCATCAGGAAAAACGTTGATGAACAGCGGCTGTATGAAATACTGAAATTTGCCAGGAATTTGAATATGGCAGGTTGTTTCCAGGCAAACTACCTTATACTGGGGAAAAGAAAAAAACAGAATAACCACTGGCATTTTGAACATCTCAATTTCAGTAAAATTTAAAAGCATTTCATAATAACAATATATGAAGAATATCATTCTTTTAATCATGGACGGTCTCGGCGATAGGCCCAACGTAGAACTGGGCAATAAAACGGCACTTCAGGCCGCTGACAGGCCTAATCTCAACAGGCTTGCATCAAATGGAACCACCGGGTTGATGTCACCTGTATCATTCGGAATCAGGGCCGGTTCCGATACATCCCATCTTTCCATACTCGGATATGACCCTCTAAAATACTATACAGGCAGGGGGCCATTTGAAGCCCTCGGGCTCGGAATAGAGCTTAAACCTGGAGATGTAGCCTTCAGGGCAAATTACGCAACCGTAAAGGGGGGCAAAGTTATAGACAGGAGAGCCGGCCGGGTACATGGTACTGATGTTCTTTCGGCTGATCTGGAAACAGAAATAGACGGTATCAGATTTATAGTAAAATCCGGGGTAGAGCACAGAGCTGCCGTAGTCATGAGGGGCTATAACCTTTCAGATAAAATTACCGAGACTGACCCACATACAGTAAATTCTCCACCTGAATATACCAGGGCCCTTGAACCGGAAGCTGAATTTACAGCTACTGTTATCAACAAATTCCTGGATAGGTCCAGAAAAATACTGCAGGATCATGAATTCAATCGAAAACTGAACTCGGATGGTAAACTGCCCGCAAATGAAATCATGCTTCGGGGAGCCGGTAAAATCCCTGCTATCCCCCCATTTCAGGAAAAATATTCTATGCGGGCAGCCTGCATATCCGGAACGCCATTAATCAGGGGAATAGCGGGATTGGCAGGTTTCACCAATCTGAAAGTCGAAGGGATGAATGGAAGGGTTGATACAAATTATAAGAATATAATCTCTGCTGCAGTAAAGGCACTGGACACCTACGATTTTATACTTGTAAATATCAAGGGCACCGATATAGCCGGCCATGATAGAAAACCGGAACTGAAAAAATCTGTAATAGAACAGGTAGACTCCGTCATTGCTCCTTTTCTGGAACGCCTTGATGATACACTCATAGTTGTGACAGGAGACCACAGCACCCCATGCTCATACGGTGATCACACAGGTGACCCAGTTCCGGTGATGTTTGCAACAAATGGGATCATAAATGATGATGTCCGGTATTTTGATGAATTAAGTGTATCATCCGGATACTATAAAATAACCAGCAATGATATCATGCCTATTATCATGTCATATTCTGATAGAGCAGTCAAATATGGTGCATGATTAAATCATTTTGATTAATTCATCCGATTTGTTTACATCATATGCTAGGAGTTCATGGCTCAGATATGATTCTGGGAAAACGGATCTTGCATCATCCAGAAGAAGATCAAGATCATTGTACCTGGAACTGTAATGGAATAAAAACAACCTTTTTACCGAACCTTCAAGTGCAATTTCTGCTGCCTGCCTGGAAGATGTATGGCCATATTCATTTACAATTGGCTCCATAGATGAGTCCATAGTAGTGTCATGTATAAGGACATCTGCATTTCTTGCAAAATCAGGCATTGCCCTGAGAGGCCTGGTATCTCCTGTATAAACAATCTTCCTTCCGGGTTTGATTCCCTGGGCAACATCCTTTAATTCATATTTTTTATCCCTGATCGTTACACTTCCATTTTTTCTCAACTCTTCCAGGCGGTAAACAGGAAATCCAATGCTGTCGACTTTGCTCCGATCTATTTTTACAAGGTCCTTCTCCTCCAGGGAGTAACTCACAGAAGGTACTGTATGGTCATTTGCCAGTGTTTTGATAAAAAATTTTCCAAAATCGAAGGTTAGCCTGGGTGATGCAGTATATACATTTATATTATACGTGATTTTTCCATATCCTAAATTCATGGCATTTCTGATGAACTCTGGTGCCCCTGCCGGGCCGAATATATTCAGATCTTCTGTACGGCCCAGAAATGCAAGTGAATTCAAAAGTCCTGGAATTCCAAGGAAATGGTCCGCGTGAAAATGTGATATAAATATGTTTTTCAGTGACATAAATGATACGCCACTCTTCATGAACTGCTTCTGTGTACCTTCTCCGCAATCAAATAGATTAAGTACATCATCCACCTGGACTGCCACCGCCGGCAGGGACCTTCCCGGCTTGGGCATTGATCCGCCGGTTCCAAGGAAGGTAATTCTTATATTAGATGCCATATACGTGTATTCCCGCTTGATATATTATTTTTGATAAATTAATTATATGTATTCATGATATATTATCATGATAAATCAGGAAATAGAAGTCGGCAATAAAAAGTATCAGTATATAAATGAAAAACTGGGCAAGAAGGCTCCAATGATAATTGTAAAAGGAGAGACAGGGTATATCATGTGCGGCTACCTCAATCTGGACGCTGCCAACTCCCTAGGGGATGTGGCTGTAAGGGTAACGGGAGTAAACGACATAAATGATGTACTTAATAGCCAGGTAAATTCCTGTACGGAAAACGCTGCAAAATTAGGAATTAAAGCCGGAGATAAAATAATGGATATAATAGACAGACTATAGAAATAGAGTAAACCAGTAATCTTATATACCAGATTACAATATATATTTATGGCAAAAGAAAACAATGAAGAGGATTCAACCCAGGAAGATGAAAAGATAGTTAGAAAGACGATATCTATTAAGGGTGTCAGTGCTGATCTTTATAAAAAAATACAGTCG
>JAJZZW010000142.1 GCA_021797385.1 Thermoplasmata archaeon
ACGGGCTCCTGACATCTATAACCATGAACAAATCTATTTATAACCAAATGTGTTATTATTCTATGAAATTAAGCTATAAAAAACTCAAAATGCCATTGATAAGCCCTTTTACCACCAGTTTTGGAACAGACAAAGATAAGGATGTTTATGTATTTATTCTTGAAAATAATGGTATAACGGCTTATTCGGAGTGTGTTACCGACGAAAATCCATTTTATGGCCCTGAAGACAATTATACAGCATTCCACATCATTAAAAATTACCTCTCCACTATTGTAAAGGAAGCACCGGAGCCTGAAGAATTCAATGGAAGATCTAAATTTATAAAGGGCAACAATATGGCAAAGGCTGCCATGGAGATGCTTCTGTATGATTATTATGCAAAACTTGATGGAAAGCCTTTAAGCAAGTACATGGGCAAAACAAGGGGCTATGCCAATGTTGGTATCTCTCTCGGCATGGATGATATCAATATAACTCTAAAGAAAATACAGGATGCACTGGACCGTGGGTATAAAAGGGTGAAAGTAAAGATAATGAAAGGTAAGGAGACAGAAATTCTGGGAGCTGTTCGCGATAGTTTCCCGGAAATAGTTCTGAGTGCCGATGCCAACAGTGACTATACAGAGAAAGATTTTAACCTCGTTAAAAAAATTGATAAATATGACCTAGTGTATCTGGAACAGCCACTCTATCATGATGATATCATCTATCATTCAAGACTGGCAAAGCAGATGTCAACTCCCATATGCCTTGATGAATCCATAACATCCCCGGAAAAAGCACAGAAAGCATTCGAAATTGAGGCCTGTAAGGTCATAAATATCAAGGAGGGCCGTCTGGGCGGCATAGAAAATTCATTGAAAGTTATGGATATAGTAAAATCCTTCAAGGGTAATGTCTGGATCGGTGGAATGCTTGAAACCGGAATCGGGAGGGCATTCAATGTCTCTGTTGCATCACTTGAAGACATAAACTATCCCGGCGATACATCGCCAAACGATAAATACTTCACACATGATATTGTCAAGAACCCATTTAATATGATTAATGGAACCATAAAACCCAATGAAGGCAATGGCATTGGGGTCGAAATTGATGGAGAATATTTAAAGAAGTATACAGTAGAGGAGGGTGTTTTATAACGAATAATATAATAGAATATTTCAAAGGGCAGCAGGATGCTATGATTTCTGATCTGAAATCAATCATTGAAATAGAAAGCCCTTCCACAGATAAAGCGAGTTTAGACATATTTGCTTCCTTTATGAAAGAATACATAAAAAAGGAGCTTGGCCTGGATGCTGAAATTCTTGAATCCAGTGATGCCGGTAACGATTTACGCCTGCGTATAAGAGGAAAACTTGAAAAACAGGTGCTTTTATTATGCCATTATGATACTGTATTCTCTAAGGGAACGCTGAAAAGTAGACCGTTCAGGATAGTTGATGGAAAAGCATATGGCCCCGGAATCTTTGATATGAAAACAGGGATTATACAGACAATTTATGCATTGAAAGCACTGATAAAAAATAATGAATTGTTAAATAACGTTGTTTTGTTGATTACATCTGATGAAGAAATTGAATCAAGGTCATCAAAGGATATTATAATAAATGAAGCAAAAAAGTCCCTGTATACTCTAGTAATGGAACCTTCTCTGAATGGTGCACTGAAAACGGAGAGAAGTGGTGTTGGAACCATTACCGTTAATGTTTATGGTAAAGCTTCACATGCCGGCCTGGATCCTGAAAGTGGTGCCAATGCAATATATGAGATAGCATATATGATCCCTGAAATTATCGGCCTGAACAACAAAAGTAAAGGCACATCATTGAACCTTGACGTTATAAAAGGAGGTGACAGAACCAACGTAATTCCTGACTTCTGCCAGGGTATAATGGATATACGCTACCGCATTCCGGAAGAATCAGATAGAGTTTTAAAAGCACTGAAAGAGATACCGGCAAAAATTCCTGGAACCAGACGGGAAATAGAATATATACTCAGGCCACCATTAATAAAAACTGTGGAATCAGAAAAACTTTATGAAAAGATAAATAAGCTGGGGGCTGAAAATGGCATTCATATCTCACAGGCATCCGTGGCAGGTGGCAGCGATGGGAACTTCTGTTCTTATTACTGTCCGGTTATAGATGGATTGGGAGCAGTGGGAGCGGGGGCGCACTCTGAAAACGAGTATGTGCTTGTAGATAAAATCCCGGAAAGAACGGCACTGTTATATTTAATACTGAAGAATATAGAGTGAAATATCCATATTTATATATTTTAAAGCATTTTCTCCATAATTTCAGTATCAATCCATTTATCATTTATAATTCCCTGCTCATGCAATACTCCCACAGATGAAAAACCTCTTGACAGATAAAGTTTTTTTGCCCTCTCATTTCCATAAATCATAGTAAGTACTATTTTATGGAAGTCATTGTTTCTGGCTGTTGAGATCCCATGATCCAGAAGGAAGCCTCCTGTACCCATATTTCGCATGTCTCTGTGTACATAAATAGAGATATCGGCAACGAATCTATAAGCCTCACGCTGGCTGAATTTGTTAAGAGATAACCATCCGGAGATATATCCTGATGATTCTGCGACCATAACAGTATACCGCGCATCCCGGTTGATCAGCCATTGTTTTACAAATTTTTCATCTCTGAATTCAGTTTCAAGAGTTGCATTACCTTCTTCAATTCCCTGATTCCAGATTTCAGCAATTTTGCCTGCATCTGATAACTCTGCATTTCTGAATAGTGGAGTTGTCTCCATAGAATTCTTAGTCGACACGTTTATTTAATTTTTTGGAAGGAATATAGATTTATTTAACTTTAAAAATTGGAAATCCTGTACATCAATATGTAGAAGATGTTACTTATTAATCTCCTCAACAATTCCCATAATACTTGTATTTATCTTATTCCAGAGCTCACTTCTCCTCTCCATGTATCTTATCTCGTCCCTGCTCATTCTCAATTTTGGTATGGAGTCTGGTATTATATAATTTTCATAATCCTTTAAAACCAGTGATTCCATTATACTTTCCATAACTATGATTCTATTGTTAACTTTGTATTTAAACGGTTTTATTTTGGCAAATCTGGCCACAATATAAGATAGATATGAAATGACCATGGGCTCTAGATGCAAAATCCCCATATCTATTAATTTATAGTTTGCAGCTATTACTGCATCTCTCAAATTCATTATTCTGGTAATTGCAGTATTCTGGCTATTTCTCCGGTAATCCAGTGAATCAAAATGTTCTGACGGGAATGCTATAACACCACCGAATTGAATTGCCCTTGCTAAAAGATCGATGTCCTCATACTCTCTCAGATTTCTCCATCCACCTGTTCTATCTATTAAGTCCCTTGGAATTATCATTACTTCGGAAAGTAAAACCTTTTTTTCCCATTTCACGAGAAAGTTATGTATTAAATCCGAAATTTCCGGACGATAATTTACCGTGGGATTGAATATAATCAGAAAATCCCCTGTACTCTGTAAATATGCAAGTTGTTTTCCTTCACCGTAGGTTGTGAATTTTGCCTTAATAAATTTTATATTTTCAGATTTAAAGTTCACTGACTCATGTGTAGATACAACCAGTTCATATGGATATCCCACTTCCTCTGCTACATTTATAATGCTTTCCACTGATTTTTTAACATTTTCAGTTATTTCCAGTGCAACGGCACAGAAGGAAATTTTTATTCCACGGGAATAGGATACAGGCATATTTTTTACTTCATATGATTCCATAGTATGTTTTGGATAATGATATATCGAATTAAAGCTTATTGGTCAGAAAATCCATTATAATTATTATTGGCCTTATTTATTTGAAATAAGAAAATTTGTAGTTTTCCATATGATTACAAATAAATTTAAATAATGTTATAATATTATAAAAATGGAGATTTATGACACTCATAGTCAGAACTTTGATTCATTTATTAGATCATGAAGTTGAAAATGACACTGCCTCAAAAGTTTATATCAATGTTCCCAAGAAAGTTTTAGAGATGTATACTGTAAAAGTCGGGTGTATTTTGAATGGCGAAATTGAACAAATCAAAAAATTTATAGATGAGAATGAATCGCTAAACCCCCAGATCAGAACAGGAGCAAAAGATTACAGTCAGATCATAGGAAATCACGTTAAAATGATATACTATAAAGGTGCAGCAGATGAGGACCATGATTATTTATTCTTTCCCAAGCCAACAGCAATAAAATTAACATCATACGCAATATTTCCCAATGATTATGTAATTAAGATGGCTTTTGATAGTATAATATGTGGATGGAAACATACTAAGCTTTACAGTGAAACATCTGTAAACTTTGATGATACGGAGCAGTATTATGACTGAAACGAAGGTTGACCATGCTGGTTTACTTATTAAAAAAGCTATGGATGCCGAATCCGCCGGAAATAGAGAGGAAGCAGGTCGGATATATAAAAATGCATATGATGAAATCATGGAAATAGCTGCGCATTCCAGTGGAAGGATAAGGGAAAAAAGACTGCGCCAGGCGGAAAGCCTGAAAAAAATTTATGAATCCATTGAGGGGAAACCTGATGAAGAGGACAGGGTGGCCGAGGGCAGAAAAATTCTGGATCAGCTGAATATAGAACCGCCTGAGATACCAAAGATTACTTTCCAGGAGGTTGCAGGGCTCGAAAATGTGAAAAATGAGATAATGTCAAAGATAATATATCCAATGAGATATAAGGAGCTCTCCCAGGAATATAATA
>JAJZZW010000143.1 GCA_021797385.1 Thermoplasmata archaeon
GTGAGAATACCGATTACTTGGCACGGAATATTTTGCTTCCTGAAGCCCATATTGGGGAACTGGCATTAATTCTCAATGCCGGTGCCTACGTTTCTTCTATGGCTTCAAATTATAATCTTCTGGGCACACCCGCAGAGGTTATTATAGATGGGGAAAAAGAAATACTGATCAGGAAACATAGTACGCTGGAGACAATGATAAGCGGATTTTTGAAATAAATTTTCTGATTTTCAGAATTAATCCGGATTTGGTATAAACATATTTATATACATACCATTTAATTAAGGTCAAAATGAATGGTTCAGAGACCTCTAATAATAAAACAGATCAAAAGCTGAAGAAATCCTTATCCTCTATGGATATATTTCTCATCAGCTTCAGCGGGATGGTCGGTTCTGGATGGCTTCTGGGAGTTCTCGCAGGCCCTGCATACGCTGGACCCGGAGCAATACTTACATGGGTCGTAGCCGGAATATTTTTTATTATACTTGCACTGGTATTCAGTGAGCTGGGTACACTTTTTCCATACAGCGGTTCTCTTGTACGTTTCAACGAGTTTTCTCATGGGCCAGTTAGCAATTTCTACCTGGGCTGGGCCTATATGATAGGGGCTATTGCAACACCACCGGTAGAGGCGGCTGCGTTAACAGGATTTCTTAGCAGCTATATACCAGGAATATACAATTCATCAATATCATTACTGACGCCACTCGGTGTTGTCCTGGCACTGGGTCTTCTTGCATTATTCATAGTAATACAGTACGTTGGTGTCAATATATTCGGAAAATCCAATGCAATCATGACCTGGTTCAAAATGGCTGCAATAATACTTACAATAATATTTGTATTTGCCTTTATATTCCATGCGAAGAATTTCTTTGCATTACCACACGGTTTTCTTCCATATGGATCATCATCCATATTTGCAGCTATGGTTCCAGCAGGTGTAATATTTTCCTATGAAGGCTTCAGGCAGGGGCTTGATTATGCGGGAGAAACCAAAAATCCGAAAAAATCAGTTCCGCTGGGTATGATAAGTGCCATGCTAGCAGCAATGGCTACATACATACTTTTACAGATAGCATTCATCGGTGCAATAAACTGGAAGGCAGCTGGAGTTCCTGTGGGAGACTGGAGTGCCCTTCTTTCATCTACATGGTCTGCGAATCCATTTTACTATGCCTTCAATTCAACAAATGTTTATCTGCTTGTAGGATTTTCCATATTCCTGATTATAGTTGCAGTAATATCTTCGGCAGCAACCCTCGGTGTTTACGTTGGTTCATCTGCAAGATCACTTTTCGGAATGGCCCGAATGAATTATATACCAGACTTCTTCGGTAGAATTCATCCCAGATTCAGGACACCATGGATATCCCTTGTTGTAACCTTTATCATAGGCGCAATGTTCCTTCTTCCGTTTCCGAGCTGGTACGCCCTTGTGGGAATAAATTCATCGTTTACCGTATTTGCCTACCTTGCAGCAGGAATAACAAATACTTCACTGAGGAAAACTGCCCCTGATATGGAAAGGCCGTATAAAACTCCATTTCTAACAGTAATGGCACCGCTCGGATTCGTGATAGCATCGCTCCTCGTATACTTTTCCGGATGGAGCATAGTTTCTCTCCTGCTTTTAATAGTTGACGGAGGATTCCCCATATTTCTCCTGAGCAATTACGGAAGAAAAACATTCGAAATTTCACTGAAAACCGCTTCAATGTTTTCATTAATATACTGGATAATTTTCATATTCATTGGCGTGGTGTATGCACTTTCACTGGCACCCTTTGTGGCATATTTCGCTCTTTTTTCTGCCACAATAATAGTTACACCTTATATTCTGTACAGGCTTTCAGGTGGAAAGGCATTACTGCATATCCGGGCTTCAATATGGGTTGTTGTATACAGCATAGTGATCGGGATAATGTCTTATTACGGATCTCTGGGGATAAACATAATTCCATATCCATTTGATTATATAATATTTGCAGTGATCAGCCTTGCAATTTACTTCATTGCCATAAATACCGGTTATCACACGGATAAATTAAAAGAATACCGGGCAACCGGTGGGGTTACCGACGAATAAATGTAAAATTTGTAATTTATTTTTAACTTTAAATTATAATTGAAATTTGTATCCGAAAAGTAAAACTTATAAACTTTTTTACGTTATAAACTTATGAATATTCTAGATTTTTACCAGAATTTTTTAAAAGCAGATTCCACGGACAGGAATAAAATGCTGAAGGATTTGAAGCAGATGAATACAGATATGGAAATTAATTTTGTCGGTGATATCTTTGAAAAGCTCTTCGGAAACCTGAATAAGGATGCAATAATATATTTAAATGTTGAGAAAGGCGAAGAAACCAGAATTTCTTATTCACAATTCATAAAAAGTTATAATAAATTTATAAATTTTTTGAGGAGCAGGGGAATAAAAAAAGGATCTACCATATACATAATGGCCGGTGCTGTCCCGGAACAGTGGATTGTAATGATGGGGGCACTGAAGGCAGGATATACTGTAATACCCACGGCCCCTAATCTCACAGAGTATGAATTAAAGTTCCGTTTCTCACAGAATCCACCGGATGTTATAGTATCGGATTTCAGTAGTGCAGCAAAACTGGAAAAATCCCTGGAAAATAAGCCTCTTATGTTGAACACAGAGAAACGCAGGGGATGGATCAGTTTCAGCGAAATCGATAATATGCCTGCTGAAGCATACGGGGAAAAACTTTCACGGAAAGACATATTTGTAAAATATTTTACATCTGGAACTACCGGTATGCCGAAAGCTGTACATCACAGTGCTGTGTTATATCCTCTGGGACAGCTGAGTACTATAACTGCCATAGGCATAAAATCAGATTATGTACATTGCAACCTGAGCTCACCGGGATGGGCCAAATTCGCATGGAGTTCATTTTTTGCACCGTTATGCGTGGGTGCCACCGTTTTATCTATCGATTATTCCGGCAGGCTTGATTCAAGGAATTATATAAATCTTATAGATAAATACCGGGTGAATTCATTCTGTGCCCCGCCCACTGCATGGCGTCAGTTCCTGTCCTTAAAGGAATCGGATGTATCACTGGAAAACCTCCATGAAACTGTGAGTGCTGGAGAGCCTTTGAACGGTGAAATAATTAGCAGATGGAAGAAAAAATATGGAACAGTAATTCGGGATTTCTACGGGCAGAGTGAGTCAACGGCGATGCTCGCCAATCTTCCGGGTCAGAAGGTCATACCCGGATCAATGGGGCTCCCGCTCGGATCATATAGCATAACTCTGGTAGATGACGACATGAATGAAATTACGGCTCCGGATACCATCGGCAATATGGCTGTTAAGGATTACAATGGAACTTACGGGCTATTTCTCGGCTATTCAGACAGGGAGAAAAACAACCAGGTATTTATCAATAATTATTACCTTACCGGGGATCGGGCGTACAGAGATAGCGAAGGATATTATTATTTTGTGAGCAGATCAGACGACGTTATTAAAACGTCTGATTACAGGGTAGGGCCATTTGAGGTTGAAAGTGCTATAATAAAAAATGAAGCGGTTCTTGAATCTGCTGTGGTAGGTGTTCCGGATCCGATGAAGTATGAAAAAATAAAGGCTTTTATTGTTCTGAAAGAAGGTTATAATCCTGATATTGAAACTGCAAAATATATACAGGAAACAGTAAAATCATTCCTTCCATATTATAAGCAGCCACGAATCATAGAATTCACAGAAGAATTGCCGAAAACCATCAGCGGTAAGATCAAACGTCATGAACTCAGGGAAATAGAGAGAGAAAGAAGGGATAATAATGTAACTGTGGATCATGAATTCATTCTGTAATGCATTTTGTTCTTAAAATATAATTAATAAAATTATGTTTCGGTAAAAAAATAGTTTGTAATATGTATTTTATTTCTTCAAAAGTGCCGGGCCCACCGGGATAGTTCCCTCCTTTATGGAGTTGCTCACTATTGCGAAACTTGTGTACACTGCAAAGAAAGCTGTGAGGAATCCAAAGACACCACCCAATCTTGTGAGCACAGTTGATGAGTAGTATGATCCAAAGCCGAGCATGAAGAAAGCAAGCCACAGGAACAGGAATGTCAGGTTTAGTGATAGATTCAGCCTCAGTGTATTTATCCACATATAGAGAGTAAATAATCCCCAGAGTATGAGTGCTATGCCGAGTCCGGTTGCAGGTATGGTTATAATTTTCAGGCTGGCAAACAGTACAAGAAATCCATAGAAAAACCAGAAAGAACCATAGCTTGTGAAAGCCGTAAAACCAAAGGTATTTCCACGCCTCATCTCAAATGCCCCTGTGAGAAGCTGTGCAAATCCCCCATAAGCAAAGGCAAGTGGCATGACAACCGAAACCGAAGCAGCTGAAAGAATTCCTGCGTTGACAAAGCTCAGGAGGAATGTGGTGAAACCGAATGCTGCCAGACCCAGAGGGGCAGGATCAGCCAGAAATGATTTATTTATCTGGTTTACATTCAGCAAATCTTCCCGCTTCATCTTATTCATGGCCTGTTCTTCATTTTTTATATCCTTATTGCTTTCCATTTAATCTTCCTCCTTTCTTATAAGATCCATTGCCTTTTTAATTTCCTCAACAGAAGCTTCATTTTCAAGGGTACTGATATCTCCTGTTACCTGGTTAAGGTATACTGCCTTTATGACACGCCTCATAATCTTGCCTGACCTTGTTTTTGGAAGGGTATTAACTATATGTATTTCCTCTGGAACCAT
>JAJZZW010000144.1 GCA_021797385.1 Thermoplasmata archaeon
TGAGGTATTTTGCAATAACATCAAATAATATATTGGTTCTGGCATGGCCTATGTGAGAATCATCATATACTGTAGGACCACATACAAACATATTCACTCTACCGGGATGATCAGGAATAAATTCCTGATCCTCTCCTCCAAGAGTATTATGAATTATCATGCAGCTTATATTAAAGCAGAATAAATAAATTTAACTTTATTGATTGAGAAGGTCCACGCATGAACCTGAGGAGGACCTTACAGGTCATAGTCGGGCATGGCTCACCAATTATTATTTAGATGTTTGATTTGCCTTCCATTTCCTGTATGCATCCAGTATGATATCCCCGGCATTTACAGTCCCCTCTTTTTGAAGCATTGCACTTCTTAATTCTATAACATGGCGTGACATGGCCAAAATAGTTTCTTTATCAGATGTTATTTTTTTAATGATAGAAACATAATTGTTTCCACCATCAACAATGATCGCACCGTTAAAATCATAATCTGAAAATCCCCGTGTCCCGGTTTCTGTAGTAATGATAGGTATCCCATGCATGATATAATCCACCATTTTCACGTTCCTGCCCCCGCTTTCGAAGACCGGATTCAATGCCAGAATGCTGGAAGATAATATTTTGTTTTTTTCAGCCTCACCTATCATGCCATAAAATTTTACATTCCAGGGCACATGGGAAAATCTATGAAGATTTACATTGCCAATTATGCTGAATTGAAAATCCGGTAATTCACTGGCAATAGATATTATGAAATTGACTGCCTTGATATTCGGTCCGTAAATCGAGCCTATGAATACAATATTTTTAGAATTTTCGCCATTCCATTCAAAAATCCTGTTTCCAAGTATATGAGTAGAGAGAACCACATTTTCTGCCTTAAATGATTCAATCAAATACTTCACATCTTCCTTTGATACTGATAAAATCAAATTTGATGAAGAAACAAGGTCTTTTTCAAGTTTCAAAGTATATTCATGATATTTATTACCTTCTCTGAGCAAAGACTCAACATTATGGGCATCATACACAATGAATTTGCCACTGAAGTAATTCCTGAACAGATAATATTGCCACGGCCCTTCCAGAACAACTACATCTGAATCAGAAATAATAGTTTTGACGGCTTCTATATATTTTCTCCGTAAGAATTGCCCTCTTGATATTGCTATTTCTAGATATCTGTTTCCTCTTATTACTGAATAAACAGTGGTAAGAATAGCCCTGTATTCCCTTATATTATCGATGAAAGTATCCCTGAAAATCATGCCCCCGGTTGATACAATTGTGGAGTCGTGACCGGGAAGAAGGTTATTGACACGGAGGGCATATGCGGATATATATGGTGGATATATCCTACCATGGCAAATCTGTACAATTTTTGGGTCACTCATCTTAGCTGGTATAATTAAAAGATATATAAAAAAAATGATTATGGATAAATTTAAATTAACCATAGCTCTAATCTCTGCATGTCTATTCCTATGATCTATCCTGAACTCTCAGCAGACTGTAATATATATGCTGGAAAGAGCATAACATCTCTTGTTGAAAAGTACCATACTCCCCTGATAGTCTACAGCATGAAAAGAATAAATGAAAATATATCCAGGATTAAGGAAGCTTTCGATGATTTTCCTGTAAAAATACATTATGCAGTAAAATCAAATTACAATCCTTTTATTGTATCGAAAATAATCAGCAATGGCACGGGCATAGACGCAGCAAACCTGAATGAAGTTAAATTAGCCCTACTTTCCGGTGCCAGACCATCGGATATAATTGCAACTCCGAATAATCTATCTGGTGAAGAGCTTGCAGAAATATCGGAACTGGGTGTAACAATCAATTTTGACCATGCAGGCCAGATGGAGCTTATCAGGGAAAAACTTCCGGAAACGGTTTCATTCAGGATAAATCCTGGAATCGGAAAAGGTGAGTTTGCAGGAATCACCACTGCAGGCAAGAATGTCAAGTTCGGAATATCAAAGGACGAGGCCATGGACGCCTACAAAACAGCAAAGAAATACGGTGCCAGAAAATTCGGGATACATATGATGACCGGGTCTAGCGTCCTGGACCCAGAGTTTTTCAGGGAATCAAGTAAAATTTTCTTCTCAATCGCATCAGAACTCTCCCGGAGTCTGGGCATAGAGTTTTCATTCATGGATATCGGGGGTGGATTCGGAGTGCCATACAGTCCGGATGCTCTGCCCCTTGACATTAAAAAAACAGCAGGCTACATCATGGAAAACTTCAATGAATTTCATAAAAAAGGCTATTTTGAATCAACAGAATTGATTCTGGAGCCTGGAAGGTATATTATTTCAGATGCTGCCATCCTTCTGGCCAGTATAACCTCCATAAAAAATTCTACCCATAGAATCATCGGCCTTGATACAGGAATGAATACACTGATCAGGATACCACTCTACGGTGCACATCATGAAATCAAGGTAGCAGGATATAATAATTCGGTATATACCGTTCCCTCTGATGTAACCGGCCAGGTATGCGAGAATACGGATTATCTTGCACATGATATTTTACTTCCGGCCGTATCAGTAGGGGATGTTGCAATAATTCTCAACGCCGGAGCATATGTATCTTCCATGGCATCTAACTATAACCTTCTGGGAACCCCGGCAGAAGTAGTTATAGATGATGGTATGGAAATACTGACAAGGGAACATAGTACCCTGGATACAATGCTTACCGGCTTCCTGAAATAAATTTTTCAAATCTTGCTGTTATATTATCTGGATTTCGTATAAACACATTTATATACGTATTATTTAATTATGGTCAAAATGAATAATTCTATATCATCTAATAGTAATAAAGGTCCGAAACTGAAGAAATCTCTGTCATCAGCAGATATATTCCTTATCAGTTTCAGTGGAATGGTCGGATCTGGTTGGCTTCTAGGAGTTCTGGCAGGGCCAGCGTATGCGGGTCCCGCAGCAATACTTACCTGGGTTGTAGCCGGTATATTCTTCATAATACTTGCTCTTTTATTCAGTGAACTGGGAACTTTGTTCCCGTATAGTGGTTCACTGGTGAGATTCAATGAATTTTCCCACGGTCCTGTGAGCAATTTCTATCTTGGATGGGCATATATGATAGGTGCCATTGCAACTCCACCTGTGGAAGCAGCGGCACTTACAGGTTTCTTGAGCAGCTATATACCCGGAATATATAATTCATCCATAGCGCTTCTGACCCCGCTTGGAGTGGTTCTGGCCCTTGCACTACTGGCATTATTCATCATAATACAGTATGTAGGAGTCAATATATTCGGCAGAACCAATGCCATTATGACATGGTTCAAAATGGCGGCGATAATTCTTACCATTATATTCGTATTTGCGTTTATATTCCACGCAAAGAATTTCTTTGCACTGCCCAGTGGCTTCCTTCCCTATGGATCATCCTCCATATTTGCAGCCATGGTTCCTGCAGGTGTGATTTTCTCATATGAGGGATTCAGGCAGGGGCTTGACTATGCCGGAGAAACCAAGAATCCAAAAAAATCCGTCCCTCTCGGTATGATAAGCGCCATGCTTGCAGCCATGGCCACATACATCCTTTTACAGATAGTCTTCATCGGTGCAGTAAACTGGAAGGCCGCAGGAGTACCAGTAGGGGACTGGAGTGCTCTTCTCTCCTCAACATGGTCTGCAAATCCCTTTTACTACGCCTTCCACTCTACCGATGAAACACTGTTGATAGGATTTTCCATATTCCTGATTATAGTGGCGGTTGTTTCATCAGCATCAACCCTGGGTGTTTATGTGGGATCATCCGCCAGGTCGCTTTACGGTATGGCGAAAATGAATTACATTCCTGATTTCTTCGGAAGGATACATCCCAAATTCAGAACGCCGTGGATATCCCTTGTGGTAACATTCATAATAGGCGCCATGTTTCTGCTTCCATTTCCGAGCTGGTACGCCCTTGTGGGTATAAATTCTTCATTTACCGTGTTTGCATACCTTGCAGCGGGAATAACAAATACCTCACTGAGAAAAACCGCACCGGATATGAAAAGGCCTTTCAAGACCCCTTTTCTCACGGTAATGGCACCCCTGGGTTTTGTGATAGCATCTCTGCTGGTTTATTTCTCTGGCTGGAGTATAGTATCCCTTCTCCTGCTTATTGTTGATGGCGGATTCCCAATATTCCTTCTCAGTGAATACGGAAGGAAAACATTCGGAATTTCCCTCAAGACCGCATCTGTATTCTCACTGGTATACTGGATCATATTCATATTCATAGGTGTTGTATATGCTCTTTCACTGGCTCCCTTCATAGCGTACTTTACCCTGTTCTCCGCCACAATGATAGTTACACCATTTGCACTTCACAGGCTTTCCGGTGGCAAGGCAATAATGCATATAAGGGCGTCCCTATGGGTTGTTATATACAGCATACTCCTGGGAATAATGTCCTATTACGGATCACTGGGCATAAATATAATACCGTATCCATATGATTACATTATCGTTGCAATAATGAGCCTTGCAATTTATTTCATAGCAATAAATACAGGTTATCATACGGATAAATTAAAGGAATACCAGACTACCGGTGGAGTTACAGACGAATAAACTATAAATTTTTAAATTATTTTTATTAAATTTATATAATTTAAACGAACATATTTATCCGGAAAGCAATATTTATAAACCTTTTTGAGTTTTAAAATTATGAATGTTATGGATTTTTACCAGAATTTTTTAAAGGCTGATTCCACTGAAAGAAATAAGATGTTGAA
>JAJZZW010000145.1 GCA_021797385.1 Thermoplasmata archaeon
GTTTTTGATTATGATGCACAAACATCCACAATAATATCTGAGAGAAAAAGCATTGATGTTTCATCTTTTGCAGGTGTCCCTGATGGTATGACCATCGATTCACAGGGTAATTTGTACGTTGCATTTTATGGAGGCAATGGCATAATAGAATTCAATAAAGCGGGAGAGGCAGTAAAGAAAATTTTCGTGGGCACAAAAAATGTAACTTCATGTATATTCGGCGATGATGATTTACAAACCCTCTATATAACAACGGCAAGTGATAAAATTAACCGTGGTGGTCACCTGTATAAATTCAGAAACGACATACCGGGACTTCCTTCTTCAGAGTTCAAGTTTTTATGATAGTATTGCGTTAATATTTCTATATACTTTATATATTAAACTATATATTATGTCGGTTAAATATATATATAATTACATTATAATTTATTGAGGATAATGGCAGATATATTTGAAGATCTTGATAAACAGAAATTTGGATGGTTCCATGCAAGGTCAATACTGACAACCGGCATGGGCGTATTTACCGATGGTTATGATCTCTCATCAGTGGGTATAGTTCTCGCGATTATACTCACTGCATATGGAATTACGAAAAGCAACCCAAACTACATACTTTTTACCAGCCTCATAGCCGGATCGGCTTTAATAGGCGCTGCAGTGGGTGCTATAATTTTTGGTGAACTTGCTAGAAGGGGCAGGAAAAAATTCTATGGTGTGGATGTTTTAATACTCGGCGTTGCGGCTATAATGCAGATATTTGCAATAAATGTCTGGCTGCTCATCGGCATAAGATTAATACTAGGCATCGGGGTTGGTGCTGATTACGTGATGTCACCCATGATAATGGGAGAACATTCAAATGCAAAGGACAGGGGAAAAACTATTGGGTTTGGCTTCGGCATGATGTGGGGATTCGGTGCTCTACTTGCGGCCTTTACATATATGATTTTTGGACCTGTAATGGGAGTTTCAGATGCAATACTGTGGAGAGTTGTTCTTGCTATGGGTGCTGTCCCGGCACTTGCAGTGGTATACCTCAGAAGAAAAATGCCAGAAACCCCGAGATTTATAGCAAGGATAGCAGGAGATAAAAAAAGCTTTGAAGATGAGGTAGAATATGTAGCCCATAGAAGCGTGAGAATACAGGGTGATATACAGGATAAGCATAACTTCAAGTATTATTTCCATAAATACAGAAGAGAGTATATTTCTGCAATGGTTCTATGGTTTTTCTATGATCAGGTTGCATATGCGGGTATTCTGTTTGGGCCAACATTGATTGCATCCAAAATGGGGCTTTCACCTGATGCGTGGACATATCTAATGGAAGTATTTACACTGATAGGAGGTGTTGTCATGCTATCACTTATTGACAAAAAAGGAAGAAAATCATTACAGATTGTTGGATTCATGGGAATGGGAGTATTCCTTCTGATATTTGATGGAATAAGCGGAATCGGCATTGTAGCAGTGCTTCCACTGGTGGGCATGCTCGTATACGGTGTGGGTATGCACTTCTTTAATCAGGCTGGCCCAGGATCCATCACAGCCTCCGGTATGTACGGGGTTGAGCTGGCACCGACCAAGATAAGATCACAGATACAATCATACACCGTGGCTGCCGGGAGAAGCGGGGCGGCCATTTCATCATTTGTGTTCCCTACTCTTTTCCTTGTACTTGGTGAATCTTTTGCCTTTTATTACCTTGCGGGGCTTGCAATAGCTGCATCTGTTATAACCTTTATATTCATACCAGAAACAAAGGGTTCACTGGAAAAGGCATCCGGTGAGATAGGCGAAATGAACAACATCACAGTTGCAGGAAAAAAATAATTTTTTGATATTTTATACCCTTCCATGACTTTCCTTATTTTTTATTGCAGTTGCCACTAAATGCGCCATTCTGACGGGTTCAGGAATATTACCCATATAAGTTGTTTTATTTATAAGCATTATTGCGTCATTCAACGATATGCCTGCCCTGTTTATATATAGTGTTCTTTTTCCGCATTTTATTTCATCCACAGAAGTTTTTTTAATTATTTTTATTCTTTGTTCAGCATCCTTGAAGTGAAGCGAAAGAGCATTGAAAATATTTTCAATCGACGGTTTTTTTCTTGTTATAGCTATTACCGGTATTCCTGTCTTTTCATTAATTTCCTCCATATCTAATATATTGAATCCTGCAAATGTAATACCGTTTGACAGTATAAAATCTATATCACCCTTAAATCTACCGTTAATTATTGACATTACCGTTTCAGTAGAATCCATTCCATCTACGGTAATCTCCCTTATAGAAACTCCTTCAACATAGGAATCAAGTCTCATAATGATGCCTACCAGAACAGTATTTGCATCAATAAATTTTTGAAAAGGGCCATCGTCCAGACCCAGAACTCTGAGTCCAGATTTCATATGCTTATCTTGCTTTTCAATGACGCTGCTATTTCCTCTGAAACTGTTATATTGCTGTATTTTGTTTCTATTGTGTCTGTTACTGCAAGTTCATTTACATATTTTTCTATTTTTTCGTTGCTGTTATTGGCAAATACCCCATGTATTGCACATGCATATATGTTTTTTGCACCGTTCTGTCTTATCAGTTTTGATGCTTTCATAATTGTGCCTCCCGTAGAAATTATATCGTCAAGTAAAAGAACGTTTTTATCTATATAATCTTCCTCGGGAAGAACCATTTTGACAGTTGTTGAATCTATTCTTTTTTTGTCTATATAATATGCGGGAATTCCGAGCCTACCCCCCATTATTTTCGCACGCTCATATCCGCCATCATCGGGAGACATCACAAAATCTATGTTCTTATTTTTAAAATAACTATATACAGGGTCGATAATTTTAATATCAGTAAACGGTACATCGGAATAGTTCAGGGTCTGTTCATCATGCAGCTCCACTGTAATAATCCTATCTGCATATTGATTTACTGCCTTTGTGAAAACCTTTGATGATACAGGTTCCCCGTTACTGTATCTCATATGCTGTCTTGCATAACCGAAGAACGGTATAACAGCGGTGATACTTTTTGGTTCCTCCTCTTTTATGGCATCCAGAAGCAGAAGATATTCTATGATATCTGAATCACTTCTGGTATTGCCAACTAGAAGAACGTCTTCACCACTGATATCGTCAATTATTTTAAGATACATTTCATTATCTGGAAATCTCTTTCTGACAACGCCGGAGACATTACAGGAAAAAATACTTGCCAGTTTCCTTGACACGTTGTAAGCGGTAGACGAGGGGACAATATACATTTTTATATCTATACTTTATTATTAACTTTTAAAAAAGGTTTTTGTTTATTTAAAATTTAATATTGTAATCGGGTTTTTATTTATATTCTATCAAAAGTCTTCCCAGTACTTTCCTATCCAGCATATTCTTATATCCATCATTTATAGATTCCAGATTTATTTTTGCCCCTATTTCCGGATGTATTTTCGATTTTAAAAAATCAAGTGCTATTTTCAGATCGTCCCTTGTTGAGCTTATGCTTCCTTTTATAGTGTTTCCCTTGAGTATGATTAAACCAAGGGGAAGCTCCACGGGTTCTGGTTTTAAATTGCCTATTACTACCATTCTGCCACCTGTTTTTAGACTCCTCAGGCTTTTTGAAAATGTTGCTATGCCAACATCCTCCAGGACAATATCAGCACCGCCACCTGTGATTTCCTTTACCTCTTTGCTGTAATCTTTTTCCGGACTGACTATGTGTTCTGCACCGAGTCTGTACAGTTCTTCCTCCTTCCATTTTGATCCGGATTCGGCAATAGGGTGACCCCCGAGGGCTTTTACCATTTGAACCGCATGCACACCGACACCACCTCCCGCACCGGTAATTAGTACATAATCATCTTTCTTTATTTTCCCCATTTTCCCTATGGCGTGGTACAGCATCCCGATGACACAGGCGGCTATTGGAATCGCTTCCTCTGGGACTTCAGATGGAACCTTTACTAGAGATCGCTCACTGACATTTACATAACGTGAATAACCACCATTTATTTTCTCACCGTATGCAATTTTTTCGGTGCACAGGTTTTCATTCCCGGAAAGGCAGTATTTGCATTTACCGCATGGGATATATATCAGGCTTGAAACCCGGTCGCCCATATGGAAATTCTGGACGTTTTTGCCCGTTTTAATAATTTTCCCGCCGATCTCATGCCCGGGTATTATAGGTAAGGAAACCCTCGGAAAAAATCCCTGCTGTGTAAGTATATCACGAAAACACACGCCTGTATAGGTCTGGTCCACTGTAACCTGATCGTCTTCTGGTTCTGGCGTATCATAATCCCTGAATACAATATCAGAATTTAATTTATCTAGAAATCCGGCTTCCATTCTTTAAAATACCTCATACATATTTAAGAATTATTAATATGAATAAAACAAAAAAATAAAGTTAATCAGCCTTTTTTGTTTCTTCAATTCTCCTTGATGTTCGTTCTTGAGATTTCATTTGGCCCTCAGCACGCATTGCATTTGCTTCCAGTGTTTTATCCTTGGTTTCAAAGGATAGCAGGTACAGTACGATTCCTCCTATGATAACCATGATTGTATCATATATGAAAGAGTAAAATAATCCGATAAACGCATACAACGTTAGGGCGGGCAATGCCAGACCGAATTCAAATAGTTTTTCCCAGCCAACGGCCAGTCCCCTGGATTTTGTTGTTGATACTTCGGCAGCAGGTAAGTACTGCAGCGTTCCCACCAGACCGACATTT
>JAJZZW010000019.1 GCA_021797385.1 Thermoplasmata archaeon
TATGAAAGTAATAAAAATTGGTGGAAGTATACTGGAAAAATTTCTGGAAAATGATAACCTGTATACTGTTATAGAAGAATTAAATGAGCCAGTCGCAATAGTACACGGTGGTGGTAATTATCTTGATAATCATGCAGATTCGTTCAATTATAGTCCTCAATTTGTCACCTCTCCTGAAGGAATACGGAGCAGATACACGGACAAGGGCACGCTGGAAATATTTACCATGGTGATGAATCTCATTAACCAGAAAATAGTGCTCAATCTGAACAGGCATGGAATCAGGGCGGTAACACTTAACGGCATTCTTAAGGCCAGAAGGAAGGAGAGGCTGATAATTTTGAATGAAAAGAATAGAAAAATGGCAATAGACGGCGGGTACACCGGAAGAGTAGAATATTCCGATCCTGTTCCGGTTAGAAATTTAATGGATGCAGGATATATTCCGGTAATTTCTCCGGTGGCATTCGGTGGTGATAGCTGCCTGAATGTGGACGCAGACAGAGCAGCGGCATACGTTGCCGGTTCCATACAGGCTGATACGCTGACATTTCTTACAAATGTCAATGGCCTTTACTATGAAGACAAAATCATAGAGAAAGCGGATACTGCTTACATAAAAAGTATTTTGAAATATATCGGAAATGGCATGGACAAGAAATTAATGGCATCGATTGAGGCGCTTGAAATGGGGGTAAAACAGGTGACAATTTCCAGTCCTTTTCATAATCTGGAAAACGGCACGGTGATTTGTAATGAATTATGAAAATGAGCATATAGCAAACACATACCAGAGGTTGCCTGTAAATATCCAGAACGGCAGTGGTGCCATACTTCATGACATAAACGGAAAACGCTACATTGACATGATGGGTGGCTACGGTATCGCAATACTTGGATACGGCAATAAGGCTGTAAAGGAGGCAGTATGCAGGCAGTTTGATACCATATCAATAGCACATGCATCAGAGTACACTCCGGCAAGGGAAGAATTCATAAAAGACCTTACAGGCATTGTACCACCCGGACTGGATAAATTCTATCTGGGCAACATTGGCGCCGAGGCAATAGAAGCTGCAATTAAGGTTGTAATAAAGTCCTCAAAAAAACATAAAATAATTGCAATGACAAATTCATACCATGGAAAAACAGCTGGTGCGCTTTCAATCACATATTCAGAGAAATACAGGAAATCTTTTGGGCAGCTCCTCATGAAGGATGTGGAATTTATCAGGTACAATAACATGGAAGATCTGGATAAACTGGATAAAGATCCTGATATTGCAGCCGTTTTCTTCGAACCCGTACAGGGGGAGGGAGGAATAAACATACCTTCTTATGACTATGTAAGGGAGTTAAGGAACAGAACAGAAAAAAACGACATAATACTTGTAGCAGATGAAATCCAGTCCGGTCTTGGAAGAACCGGTAAGATGTGGGCTCATGAACATTTCAACATCAAACCGGATATTATAACCATAGGAAAGGGAATAGGAGGCGGAATGCCACTTTCCATAACAGCGGGAAAGCCGGAATTCATGGATACTCTATCAAAGGGAGAGCAGTCATCAACAACCGGGGGAAATCCACTAGCAATGGCCGCAGGCAGTGCTGTAATAAAACAGCTTGATGCATCCCTGATAATGGATGTTGAAAGGAAGGGAAATATTCTGAGAAACGAACTGAAATCAGGACTGCAGGATGCAAAATCTGTAAAGGAAATCCGGGGTCTGGGATTAATGGATGCAATAGAGCTGAAGACAAAATTCCTCCCAGTATTGATGGGCATGATCAATAAGGGAATTTTACCATTATACTCCGGAATCAATATAATTAGGATGCTTCCTCCATACGTAATATCTGATTCAGAATTAAAGGAGGCAGCAGGTATCATGTCAGAGGTAATCCTATCCCAGGGCACGGAGGTTATATCTTGAAAATTACAATGTTACTGGACATTATGCGCTGGGAGGAGAGGGCAATACTCAAGTCCCTGCAGGATAAAAGTATCGATGTGCAGCTTCTCAATGTCAAGGAACTCAATCTTGACTTGCAGAAATTGAATTATGATTTCGGAGACATATCGATCCAGAGAAGCACCGGTTATTACAGGAATATACATTCCACAGCATATGTGGAATTCACAGGAAACAGAATTCTGAATAATTTCAACGCAACCATTATAACCGGCAATAAAATGTTTACATCAAGCGTGCTCGCACAGCACGGCATAAGAATTCCTAAAACCTTTGTTTCATTTTCCAATCAAAAATTCCTGGAGTCGTTCAAATCTGATTTCAATGGAAGGGCCGTAACCAAACCCGTTACAGGAAGCTGGGGAAGGATGATATCACTCCTGAACGATTACTATGCAGCCATGGATGTTTCAGAATACAAGGAATACATGTACCCGATATACCAGGTAAATTACACACAGGAATACATTAACGATTTTAACAGGGATTTGAGGGTTTTCCTTGTAAATGACAGGGCAGTTGCGGGAATATACAGATACAGGTCCGGAGAGGATTGGCGGACAAACACTGCACTGGGTGGAAGAGCTGAGCCATTGAAAATTACTCCAGAAATAGAGGATATTGTGGAGAAGGTACACAAAGCGCTTGGTTCGGGCATCTATGGAATTGATATACTGGAATCTAAGGATGGTTATTTTGTCAATGAGGTAAACGGGAATACAGAATTCAAGAATACAGTTCCAGTAACCGGTATAAATATACCTGACTATATAGCTGAATATCTCATATCAGAGGCTAAAAGATGAAGCCAGAGGATATGCTGCTGGAAATGCTGAATATATATTCACCCAGTGGAAAAGAAGGTGAAATAGCAAAACTCATAAGAGAATACATGATAGAACTGGATTTCCAGGACCCTGTAATCGATGAACAGTTCAATGTCATATCAGTAAATGGAAATGGTACCCCATCCGTATTTATCTGCGGGCATGAGGATACAGTTCCGGGAATACTTCCTGTCAGGATTGATGGAAACCTTATCTATGGAAGGGGTGCAGTGGATGCCAAATCATCACTTCTTGCACTGATTCTGGGTGCCAGAAAGGCCATTGATGAAGGTTTCAGGGGGAAATTGCTTATATCAGCAGCTTCCGGAGAGGAGAGTGACAGCAAGGGCATAAACAGCATTATGAGAGAATATAATGGTTATGATTATGCCATATTCGGCGAACCTGGCGGTGCCATGAATATAACAGCGGGGTACAAGGGCAGGATTCTATTAAAAATAGATAAAAGAACGGAAACACATCACGCCAGTTCAGCATGGATGGAAACAAATGCAATAGATTCATTAATGGATCTGTGGCATTCAATAAGAACCAAATATGGAAACAACAGGGACTTCAACTCCGTTACTGCCGGGATCACAAAATTTGCCGGTGGTGAATACGATAATATGACGCCAGAGCATGCTTCAATGTATATTGATATAAGATACCCCAAGGCTCGGTCGGAGGATGATTTAATTACCGGCATAAAATCTGACATGGAGAATATACTTTTAAATAATTATTCATATACGATTGAAAACCGGACGGAGCCCTATATATCAGATATAAAAAGCCCGCTTGTAAAATCTTTCAAGGAAGCAATAATTAAAAATAATATGTCCCCTAAACTTATATTCAAAAGTGGGTCTGGTGATATGAACACCCTTGGGAATCTCTGGCATATCCCTGCCATTACCTATGGCCCTGGAGACACAAGACTTTCCCACACACAGAATGAGGTTATAGATTTAAATGATTTTCACAGATCCGTCAACGTGGTGGCAGATTCTCTTAAAATATTATCAGCACAAAATTCAAACAAATAATATTATCAAACGCGCCATAACAGGTCTTCGGCATTTTCGGTATCCCCCATAATAATCCTGCATATTTGATAGGGCGAATATCTGTACATTGACCAGAAGGCACAGGATATATTATTATTGCATTTTTTAAACATAGCATATGCTATATAAACGGCAAATTGATCTAAATACATGGAATTATTTCCATAGAGTTCATATGAAAGTGACCTTATTTTTCTGGCCCATGAGGCAGAGGGTTCAGCAGAGTTGATTATTTCTATGAACAGCCGTCTGCATGTATCCGCATCAATGCCCGTTTTTTCCACAGATTTTATGAAAAGTGAGGTGAAGTCAGTGTCCGGGGATAATTTTTCATAGTACCTCACGGATATTTCAAACAATTCAGGAAAGGCTTTAACAATAGCCGGTGTGAGAACATTTGAGGCTGCCATGATTCTCCGCCGTTTGTATGATATTCCACCGATGAATTTTGAGATTTTTTTGGTGCCGTGTTTATGCTTTCTGGAGTATAACATTCTTCCATACTCCTTTATTATTCCATAATAAAAGGAATCAATACTGTTCTCTTCATCAACCTGTGCTGCAAATCCATCCTGTATATTTTTGATGTAAAAACCTGTTGCAATGCAGCATCTTCTACCTGTTAGAAACTTGAAAAGTAAGGAAGAATTGTTAATGATTTCCTTTACATCCTTCCCTTTACCGTATATTTTACCTGATACCCCGGTTTTATCTGCTCTGGATGATGGAAGCATGTAACAGGCATTAAAATTATAATATTAATTATTGCCGGTTTTAATTGCCCTTGTAATCCGGTTTCCTCTTTTCCAGGAATGCCCTTACCCCCTCCTTCAGGTCATTTCCGGCGTAAAGCATCCCCATTGAGAGGGCCTCCTCATCCAGATTCATCTTTGCAGTGCTGTATATCAGGCGCTTTGCCACATAAACAGATGCAGGTGATATTTTTTCGGAAAGGTCTTTTGCCAGATTCATGGTATTCTCCTCGAGCTTTTCGGAATACAGCCTTGTAATTATGCCGTACTCATATGCCTTCTGTCCGCTTATTCTTTCGCAGGATAAAATCATGTCCATGGCACGGGATATGCCTATAAGATTCGGAAGCCTCTGGCTGCCACCATATCCGGGTATAAGACCAAGTGATGTCTCCGGGAACCCTATTGTTGAATCGGGAAGTGATGTCCTGATATCGCATGCCAGTGCCAGTTCGAAGCCTCCTCCAAGTACATACCCCTTCAATTGTGCTATGAAAATCTTGTTCATCCCGGTAATTCTATCAAATATATGTTCCCCGGTACTGGCTATCTTCATAAACATGAACGGGTTGCTGATAAACTGCGACAAATCAGCTCCGGCGGAGAAAGCCCTGTCATTTCCCTTTATTATTACTGCATTTACATTATTTGCTTCCTCTATAAGGTCAAGCTGGTGGTCCAGTGCCTTCAGCAATTCGAAGCTCATGAGGTTGTTTTTTCCGTTCATCAGGGTTATTATCCCTACCTTCCCTTCTACCTTATAGTCCAGAATTCCTGTCTTTTCTTCTTTTTTAAACTCCACCGGTTTTTTGTTGAAGGTCTCTTTCATTTTATGGTTTTTCAGTGTATCTGAAGGTTTGAATACCGCTATTCCGTACTGTTTGTGAAGCCTGTCGAGGGTTAATAGCACCTCATCATTACTGAGGCCATTGGCAACCGTAATGGGGCCGAATGGCCTGTTCAATCCGTATTTTACCCCTGTTTCTATATCCTCAGCTGTGGCAACGTTATCCTCGATTAATTTCGTTGCCTCATTTATTTCAAGGGCAAACATATCCATTAAATTTATTTTATCACTTTCCTCCGCAGGAGGTATAACAGCCTTTCCATTCTCCCATTTATAAATGCCCTCACCGGTTTTTGCACCAAGTTTTTTAGCCTCTATTAGTTCATCAAATGCATGGCATTTACCATAATCGGGCGATAATTCCTGACCATAATATTTAAGGGAATCTGCAACTGTATCAAGACCAACATAATCAAATAGCTGGTACGGCCCCATGGGCAGACCCTGCGATTTAAAGTAATTATCGATTGCCTGGGGCTTTTCAACCTTGTTTCCGTAGGCATTGCAGAGCAACAGCATTTCCGGCGCCGATATCCTGTTTACCACAAAGCCAGCCTCATCCTTTAATACTTTTATGGGTATTTTCCCGATTTTTCTGGAAAGGTCGTAAAGCTCATTCACGTATTCCATGGATGTTTTATCTCCCTTGATTACTTCCACAAGCTTCATGAGAATAGGCGGGTTGAAAAAGTGCATTCCCAGGAATCTCTCCGGATTCTTGATCTCCTCCGCCATTTCCGTGATTCTTATATTTGATGTATTTGATGCTATGATCTTTCCAGTATGCTCTGCTATTTCCTTAAGCACCTTTACCTTTATATCATAAACTTCAGGAACAACCTCTATGGATAGGTCAGCGTTTTTTACTGCCTCCTCGATGCGGTTGAAATACTTTATATGGGCAAGTGCAGATTGTTTTCCTGCTGCATCTATTTTTTTTGATGCGACCAGTTTATCAAGGCTATCATTTAGCCCTTTTTTGGCTTTTTCTATGACTTCCGGGTAAAAATCTTCAAGATTTACATTATATCCGTTCAATGCAAAGACTTCTGCTATGCTGTGTCCCATGACTCCGGCACCTATGACTGCTACCTGTTTTATCATAGCAATACATATTTTTTAACTTTAAATGCTTTTTGATTCATACTTTACATTGAAAATTTCTGGCCATATTGCTATAATTAATTTATAATTGTTTTTATAAATCCTATAACCGTTGAATATCTATGCAGGAATAATTAATCGATGTATTACTCATAACAATGATAACGTTGTAATGGGAAAACTTATAATATAAATGATTATCATTAACTATGGTAGACTTTAAGCTGACTGTTAACAATCTTCTGGACAGTGCCGTGAGATCAAACGGTGATCAGCAGATAGTATATGGTAAGGAAACCCTTACTTACAGGCAATTTGCGAAAAATGCAAAGAATTTTGCAGCCAACCTCCGGAAGATAGGGGTAAAACCCGGAGATCGAATAGCCGTTCTGGATTATGATACTATCAGTTATCTGTACTGTTATTATTCAATTCCAATGATAGGTTCAGTGATACATATGGTAAACATCAGATATCCTCCTGAAGTCTTGTATTATACCATAAAAAATTCAGAGGATTCCTATATAGTTGTCAATGCCGATTTCATGCCACTTCTTCTTAAATACAGGGATATGTTCGAATTCATCAAGGGTTTCATTGTTTATTCCGAAAAAGGGCATGAGGAATACGGTATAGATAATGTATACTTTATGGATGAATTGCTTAAGGACGCGGAATACAATGACATACAGCCGGATGAAAACAGCATGGCAACACTGTTCTACACCTCGGGGACAACGGGACTGCCCAAGGGAGTTTATTACAGCCATAAGCAGCTAATTCTTCACAGTCTTGCCACTTCGGTGGGCTTATCCGATGAGCCAATATCATTCAAGCGCACAGCGGTTATGCTTCCACTGGTACCAATGTTCCATGTGCATGCTTGGGGAATCCCATATTTTACAATCATGAGAGGCGTAAAATACGTTCTACCTGGAAAATACGAATGGGACAGGATTGTTGAAACCATGGAAAGGGAAAAGGTTACAAATTCTGCAATGGTTCCTTCAATTCTCTACCTGCTTTTGCAGGCAAAGCGTGGCCCGGAGGTAATGGGAAAGCTGAAACTTAAAACCATAATAGGAGGGGCCGCCCTCAATGAAGGCCTGGCAAAGACAGCAGAATCCCTGGGCATGACTGTTATAACCGGTTACGGCATGTCTGAGACAGGCCCCATCCTGACACTGGCCAATTATAGCAATGAAGTAATGGAATTCAGCAGTGAAAAGAAGCAGGAATACAGAAGAAAAACAGGAATACCGGTACCATTTGTCAATCTCCGTGTGGTATCAGATGGAAAGGATGTAGAGAAAAATAATAAGGAAATCGGAGAAATCATAGTTCAGGCTCCATGGCTCACGGAAGGGTATATAAAAGACCCTGAAAAGACAGAAAAATTGTGGAGGGACGGATGGCTTCATACAGGTGATCTGGCAACAATGGATGAATACGGCTATATCAAAATCGTGGACAGGGAAAGCGATGCCGTAAAATCCGGTGGAGAGTTCATACCCTCCATGGTGCTGGAAGATCTGATAAGCACCGTTCCCGGAGTGGGAGAGGTTGCAGTAACGAAGAAGGCCGATGAGAAATGGGGGGAACGCCCTGTTGCATTCATTAAGGGAAATGCCAGCAGGGAAACCATAGAGAAGGAAATGCAGAAATATGTGGATACAGGGAGAATAGCCAAATTCTGGCTGCCCGATGATTACATATTTGTGGATGAATTTGAAAAAACAGGAACTGGAAAAATCAATAAAATGGTTCTGAGAAAAAAACTGGAGTGAAATAGTATGGAAGAAGTTTACATAGTTGATTACAGAAGAATTCCGTTCTCGAGGGCAAGGCCCAGGGACCCGGAAAAGGATGTGTACAATGATTTAAGAATGGATAAAATGCTGTCAGAGTTGATTAAGCTCTCAGTGAAGGAGACAAAAATCAATCCTGCGGAAATAGAGGATGTTATAACAGGATGTGCCTTCCAGGCAGGCGAAAACTGGACATACGGTGGCAGGCACCCGGTGCTGCTTGCAGATTTGCCAGTATCGGTGCCGGCAATGTCTCTTGACCGTGCATGCTCATCGTCACTGAACGCCACGGGCATTGGAGCCATGGAAATCATGACAGGAAAAGCGGGCATTACCATTGCAGGAGGCATGGAGCATATGACCCATGTGCCTTTAGGCATAGATAATCCATTTATCAGGCCCAATATGGAACTCATGGTAAATCCAAAATATGCCAAATTCAATATGAACGTATCGTACAATATGGGATTGACCGCAGAGAAGCTTGCAGGTCTAAGGAAAATACCCAGAGAGGAAATGGATGAATATTCATATCATTCCCATAAAAGGGCTGCAAAGGCATATGACGATGGTTTCCTGCAGGGTGAGATCATGCCCGTTTCTGTCAATGGAGCCACCATTGACCGTGATGTGGGAATACGAAAGGATGTTTCACTTGAACAGATAAAATCTCTTAAACCAGCATTCAGAGAGAATGGTATAATCACAGCAGCAAATTCATCATCTCTGAATGACGGTGCATCCATGGTAATGCTGATGTCCGGTTCAAAGGTAAAGGAATACGGAATGAAGCCGCTGGCAAGGATAGTTGATTTCGCAGCTGCAGGTGTGGATCCAACAATAATGGGAGAAGGACCCGTTCCTGCAACCGAAAAGGTGCTGAAGAGGAACAAGCTCTCCCCGGACGATATAGACTACTGGGAAATCAATGAGGCCTTTGCAGTTGTTGTTCTCAATGCAGTGCATGCATTCAACCTTGACCTTGAAAAGGTAAACATACATGGAGGTGGAATATCCATAGGCCATCCACTGGGTGCCACAGGAGCGAGGCTTGCAGGAACACTGGGAAGAACCCTGCAGGATCAGAAGAAAAACCTCGGGATTGCCACACTATGTGTCGGTGGTGGACAGGGATATTCAATGTTGCTGGAGCGTGTTTAAATGTTTGAAGAACTTGATGATTACAGGAATAAGATAAGGGATTTTGCCCTTCAGGAATTTACGGAGGATATAGCAGCTGAGTATGATAGAAAGGAGGCATATCCGGATGAACTGAGAAAGAAATCTTTATCTCTGGGAATTGTGGACATGCAGAATCCTGCCAAGGTTTTAATTGCCATAGAGGAGCTCTGCAGGGTTGACGCAGGCCTCGGTATAGCGCTTACAACACCCTATTTTGGCAGTGAGGTTATAATGCTCTTCGGTAATGATAAGCAGAAAGAAATTTTAAACGATGTTTACAGGGGAAAATATATACTGGGACTCGGTGTCACAGAGCCATCAGGCGGGAGTGATGTTGCCGCGTTAAAAACAACAGCAAAAAAACAGGGAAATAAATACATACTAAATGGTTCAAAGATGTTCATTACAAACGGCGCAATAGCGGATTATCTGGTCATACTGGCAAGAACATCCGATGACCCGAATCCGCATCATGGCATGAGCACATTCCTCCTGAATACAAAATTAAAGGGCTTCAAGGCAACTAAGCTGGAGGATAAGCTCGGCGTAAGGGCAACAAATACCGCGGAACTCCAGTTCAACAATATTGAATTATCTGAGGATGACCTTATTGGTGAGGAGGGCCAGGGCTTCTATTATATAATGATGTTTTTCAATATAAGCAGAATATATGTTGCTGCCCAGTCCATAGGAATAGCCAGAGGTGCATTCGACAAAATCAAGTCATACATAGGGGAAAATAATGTAAAGGATGAGGATTCCATGTTCCGGCTATCCGATGTTGGAACCAGGATCGAGGCATCCAGGCAGATGACATACAACGCTGCTTCATATCTTTTTGAATTCAAGCCAAAACCGGAGCTGACAAGCATGGCAAAGGCTTACAGCAGTGAAACAGCAGTATACGCTGCGGAGGAGGCAATGGAAATACTTGGAGACAAATCCCTGTATGAGAATGTGCAGAGAATATTCAGGAATGCTAAAATCATGGAAATATGGGAAGGAACCAGCGAAGTAGAAAAGCTTGTAATTGCAAGGTATATATTGAAAGGTGAATAAAATGGAGGAGGAAAATAATATACTCAGGGAAACCGTAGCAGAATTCTGTGAAAAAAACCTTGATGAAAAAATAATAGAAACGGAGGGAATCAGCAAAAAATTGATCGATCTTATAGCATCACAGGGTTTTCTGGGTTCATCCATACCGGATAAATATTCTGGCTCCGGGCTGGATAAAATATCATACGAAATAATTCTGGAAGAAATCTCTAAATATTCCCCATCGGTTGCAATGAAAATATTTCTGTTAAATTCTCTTTATTATCCGTCAGTAAAGGATACACCGGCGGAGAATACGCTTACAGACGCATCCACCGGCAAAATTTCCACTGCAGTTGATTTTATAAATAAACAGGTCAATGTTAGAACATCTGCAGGTAAGATGACCGGAGAAATCAAGAACATCCTGGGTTCGGATTGTGATCAACTTATCGTATTCCATGGAGGAACATCCACAGTTTCCGGGCCATTCAGGTCTGAATCCCGGGACTTCATGGGATTCCGTGGTTTAAAATTCGGGGATTTATCACTGGATAACAGTTTCCAGAACCTGAACAGTGAAAACAAACTTCCGGAAATTATGGAAAAATCATACGGCCCCGCATCTGCAATAGCGCTCGGAATGATTTCAGGTGCACTCCAGAAGGCTATAGATTATACAAATGTGAGAAAGGCATTCGGGAATCAGCTCAGGGATTTCGAACCCGTTTCATTCAGGCTTGCAAGATTCAGGTCAACAGAGACAATTCTTAGAAACGTTTTATACAGTAAAACCGATCCCTACTATACATTCAACTTTGCCATGGAACATCTGGTTGAGATAGCCAGATATTCAGTGAACACCCACGGTGGCTATGGTTATTTCAAGGACTTCGGCGTGGAGAAATTTTATAGGGATGCTATCGTCATGAAATCCATATTTTATGGCACTGACCAGCTCAGAAAACTCACAGAGCATGTTTATACCGAAAAAATTAATTTTGTTTAAAATAAATTTATCATACAACATTAATGGAATATTTTTGCAGTATATGCATACATTGTAGAATTCTTATAGCAATCTTTTCCCATTCCAGCTTTCCTGCATGTCTCAGCTATGAATTCATCCATGTCCATATTATTCTCAACAGCGACCTGGGGAAGCAGTGTGCCCGAGTATATTCCATTCTCAATATAAAGGCCGAACCTGCCCGGTTCAGCTAAACGTATATCCTCATATTTTACCTCCTTTAGCTCCCCGATTACCGTTACTTCTATTTCAATATCTTTAAATTCATTTTTATTCATGGGTTCAAATCGTGGGTCCCTGTAGGCTGCATTCCACGCTGCCTTTTCCACTGCCTTTGCAAGGGGCATTACAGGTCTCAGATAACCGATGCACCCCCTTAAATTATTATTTTCAGTCAACGTTACAAAAGCGCCGGCTTTTTCTTCAAGTTTCTCAGGAACATTCAAATAATTTTTATCCCCATGGATGGTGTTCCTTGCAATACCTATTAATATTCTACCGTCTGCATCGCTCAAACTATTAATAAATTCATCAAGTATCATTTTATAATTCATTAAACATTAATTGTATATACACATTAGCATTGAAGCATCTAAGATAATAAAAAATACAATTACAGTCGCAATATTTTATACGATAAAATTGAAGCAGAATAATTTCAACCTATATATAAATTTATATAAAGCATAGTAATCATTATATATGGATAATACAAGAGAACCCTATGTTGCCGGCGCATTCTATCCAGATAATTATGATGAACTGAAAAGTGATATAAAAAGTTACATGGATATTGAAAAACCTGAGTTAAAATATAAAAGATTAATAGGGGCAATAGTGCCACACGCAGGTTACATGTATTCCGGAAAAACTGCTGGATACGCCTACAGCATGATTAAGGACTTAAAGAAAAGAAATTTTCTGATTATAGGACCGAATCATTCAGGATATCCACAGTACCCTGTTATTTATCCCGACGGCTACTGGAATACCCCTTTAGGCTACGCAAGGGTAAATTCAGATATAGCCAATAAAATTCTTTTGAAATCTAATATTATAAAAAGTGACAAAGAGGCGCATATGATAGAGCACTCCATTGAGGTGCAGCTTCCTTTTCTTCAGTATCTATTTAATAATGATTTTACCTTTACGCCCATAATAATGGGCTATCAGGATGCTTCGGTAGCCAGAAATGTGGCAGACACTATAAGCTCCATGGAAGATAAGCCATTTTTGCTCATAAGCTCAGACTTGAATCATTATAATGAATATAATAAAAATAATGAACTGGACGATATCACAATTAATGACATAGAAAGCCTCAGGATCACTCATTATTATGAAGATAGGATCACATATGGAACATCAGTGTGTGGCTATGGGGCAATAGCTATTTTAATGATGATAACGAAGGAAATGAAAGGGAAAATTGCATTAATTAAACACAGCAATTCAGGAGATACCGGAACAGATCGCAAGAGAGTGGTAGGTTATGCTGCCATGATAGCCTATATATAAACTTCTGAAAATATTAATAGAGTATAAATACTCTTAATGCAATAATATAACGTGGAAGCCAGTTTGTATAAAAGGAATGGCAGCAGGATTATCTGTACAGCCTGCGAAAGATACTGTAATTTACAGGAAAATCAGAGCGGATTCTGTGGTGTAAGGACGTATAAAAACGGAACCCTGAACCTTGATGTTTACAGTTATCCAACGGGATATAACATAGACCCTATTGAGAAAAAGCCTGTTCTGCATATGTATCCGGGCTCCAGAATACTCTCCTTCGGAACCTCGGGCTGCAATTTTGCCTGTAAATACTGCCAGAATTATGAAATGAGCCAGAGAAAAACAGTGGAAGGAGAATACATGACCCCGGAGAAAATAGTAAAAGTTGCCAGGAGATTGAATGTTGATGGCATAGCCTATACCTATAATGAGCCAACAATTTTCATGGAGTTTGCCCACGATACAGGAATGCTGGCACATGAATACGGGCTTTTCAATATATATGTGACTAATGGCTATGAAACTCTGGAATCCATGGAAATGGCATCTGAATTTCTTGATGCCATGACCATTGATTTCAAGGGAAATGCTCAGGAGAAATTCTATAATAGATACATATCTGTAATGCACCCTGATTTAATTTATAATACTATAAAATCTGCTCTGGATTACGGGATTCACACAGAAATAACTGACCTTGTAATCCCTGATATAGGTGACAATCTCAGTGACGCTCAAAAAATGATCGGCAAAATCATTGAAATAGCGGGAGAATACATACCTGTAAGTTTCCTCAGGTACCATCCAGATTATAAATTATTATTACCGGCGACGCCTTTCAAAACATTAAAAGAACATTATGACCTGGCAAAGTCCATGGGCATGCATTATGTTTATCTCGGGAATGTTCCAGAAAAAAATTACGAAAACACTTACTGCCCGGAATGCGCAAACCTCCTAATAGAAAGACATATATTCGATTCCTCTGTAGTAGGCTTAAATGCCGATGGGAGCTGCAAAAACTGTGGCTTTAAAACCGGAATATTGATTAAATCCAGAATTATCCAGTGATCTTTTTCATTGATAAAGGCATATTTTTTTCAATAATTTCCTTGGTGCAAATTGCCTTATCAGCTATATATGCATCAATGAATTCGTTGCTTATATAATACACAAGAAGAAAATCAAGTACAATCTGGTCATCATCCAGATTCTCTATTTTCCTGAAAAGATGGTCACAGGATACCTTTGAAATTAGATACTTTGAAATTTCTCTCCTCATTATAACGTATATCATCTATTTCACAGTTTATAAAGTTCCGGCCTTCTCTGCCTGAGAACTGGCATTTTCTTTCTTACAGCTGCAATTCTTTCAGTATCCACAGTAGCGTAAATAATTCCCTCATCCTCTGCAGCTCTGGCTGTTATTGCACCTATCGGATCTGTAAAGGTTGTTATCCCTGTAAATGCACCTCCAACCATATTTGAAGTTGCAAGATAAACTGTATTTTCAAGTGCACGGGCTGAAACCAGTGACAGCCACTGCTCTTCCTTCATGGGGCCGGAAAACCATGCAGATATAAGTACAATCATATCCACATCGTTCAGTGAATAATTTCTGAATACCTCCGGGAATCTTATGTCATAACATATGAGCATTCCGAAGTTTACGTTATCCATACTGGATATTTTAAAAGGCCCATTTCCGTAGGTGTAAATATCCGATTCTTTATATCCGAATGCATCGTATAAATGCACCTTCCTGTAATAATTATCCAGTTCGCCGTTCTGTACAAATACTGCTGTATCATAGTAATTATGATCATATATTTCATTGATTCCTGTTATTATGCCTATCTTATTTTCTGAAGATATCTCTTTCAGTCTTTTAACATAATTTCCATTTAATGGTTCTGAATTCTTAATTACGGTTTCCTTATACGGAGAATAAAACATATAATATTCCGGGAATACAATGAGCCCTGCAGAATTAGAAGCAGCAATGCCTGAATAATATTCTATATTCCTGATGCTGATATCCTTATCCGCCACGGGCCTTAACTGGGTCAATGCTACCTTTAACATAATTATATAATATAATTTAATATAAAAATCATGCGTATAAATTCAGAAGTACGGTATAAACAATGTAATAGCTAAAATATCTACAAACGTTAAAACTTGTCTAATAATTTTTAAAACCATTTAAATAATATCTATAAATAAGTATACATGAAAACGATAAGAATTGGTGCACTTGCAGATTCCGGAGACCTTTATCCATTCATACCATTAATTGAGAAAAAAGTAAAGAGTGATGATTTCAATCTTGAGTTTGAATTTATACCGACGGTTCAGGAGGTTAATGATAAAATTGTGAAAAAGGAAGTTGATATTTCAGTACCATCAGCCGCACTGTATCCATATGTGCAGAAGGATTATTTCATTCTTTCCAGTGCTGTGGCATCAGCAGTAGATGGAATTACAGGCATGCCCATTCTCGCCATGAAAAATATGGATATGGAAGAAATAAAAAATTCAAAAATTATTGTACACGGATTAAACACAACTGCCCTCAATCTTTATAAATTATTGATAGGAAAATACAGAAAACTTGTTGTGGTTCACAGGGTGCTGGATGAGGTAAATGCCATGGTTGAGGAAGGCGGCGTCATGGTTGCAGTTCATGAACTGAAAGCCATGTACGATTTGAAGAAGATGGGCGTAGATCCGCACAGGCTCGCCAGCATGTGGGAAATGTGGAAAGAGCTATCTGGAAATAAGCCGATGCCCATGGGAACGGTCCTGATAAACTCAGAAATCGGTGAGGAATACGCTGTTAAATTCAGGGAATTATACAACAGGAGCAAGAAATATGCAGAATCCCATATGGAGGAAGTGCTTCCTGTGGATGTAAAGATCATGAGGGAAGTTCAGAATTCAGATATAAGTTTAGAGGTAATAAAAGGTACTATAGGGGCAGATATCAAGGAATACAATGTTTCATTAAATGATGTAAGGTCAGGATTGGAATTCTTCTATGATATAATGTACAAAAGAAACCTGCTTCCCGGCGTAAAAGAAATAAGGCTTATTTGAAACCTCAAGCCAGTGATCTTTACTGGCCAATAATTTTAAAACTTAATTCGCCGGGATCCATCTGATAAAATAAACGCCACGGTCCGGATTTTCAATAGTATAATCCAGCTTTTTAAGATTGCTTTCAAATTTTTCATTGAGCTTTAAGTTGTTTAGTTTAAATCCTTCCAAAGAACCTTTATAATGAAATTTACCGGCCTCTGTATATTTATAGTTTTCAGGGAATTTTACAGATATATTAAACTTCAACGCCTTGTAATACATCATGATGCCCTCGCCTATATATTCCTCATTATATTTTTCTATAGCCTCCTCACGATTTTTTGCGTAGTAGTTATCAAGCCATAAATAATAGCTAAATTTAACAAAATCTCCCCGTTTAATTGCAGGTTCTGGCTCTGCAATGAATTTTAAATTATCTTTTTTTCTATCTTTAGCCAGACTTAAAGTTACCGGTATTTTTTTCATCTTCTGATTATATAATTGATAAACATTGATACTGTTGAGCCTGGCTTTGGGATTATAATTTTTATTTCCTGAAAGATATATAGAACCAAATTCTAAATTTTTTAATTCTTTTGATATAACAATAAATTCTTCCTCTATTTTTACAGCCCTATTCCCGTTTGCAAAAACTTTTACAAATTTATTTTTTGATAATACCAGGGTTTTAATATTGTTATTTACACAAAATTTATCCTTATAAAAAATTATTTTATTTTTTTTCAGGTAATTATAAGCATTTTTAAAATGGGATATCTTACCATTGAAATTCTGTGCTAGATTAACATAGGAGTTGTTCTCCATATTACTGAGTATAAACATAATGTTTTTTGTGTTAATCACAAAGTCAAATACATAAGAAACTTATATTATTAATTATATATACATTTATTATAATAACACAAAAATATTTAATTCTCAGAAACCATCTTCTAGGATTCACCATGAATATCAGGAAGGCATGAGCCATATTCCTATAAAACATTATTGATTGTTCAGCAGGTGGCACATACTGAGTTATATGTTTCCAATTTGTTCCTCTGTAAATGTAACAATATGAATGAGAATTCATAAGAACTGTGAAAATACAAATATAACGAATTCTGTTACTTTATGATATTTAAACTTTTTTGTGCAAGATGCACAAAAAAGATTTTATATATTAGTGAGGTAAAGAATTTATGAATAAATCTGGCAAAAAATTCAAAGTAATTGCCATTCTTGTTGTCGGCTTATTTGTATTGACAGTTTTTTCTGGAATAAGTGAACAGACAAATTTACAGGCAAATCCAATAAATAATAAATCCAATCAGGACGCCGGTATTGATTTGAGAAGTAATAACATGCCTGTCATGTCTAACTTACCTACAACCGCTGACCTTCTCTGGGACAGGAATGACGGATATAGTGTATATCATGGTGGATTAGCAGTAGATGGAGATCGTTTATATGTTTCGCCGGTAGGTAATAGTATTATGGTTTATAATTTAAATGGCACGAACATCTATAACATTACCACTACTGAAACGTCTTATCCTGCATTCGGAGCCGGCCAGTTATACTTTGGACTTCCACACAACTATTTAGAAGCAGCCACACTCCTAACCGGTAGCAAAGTATATACAGAATCGATTCCCGGCGCTTCAACAGAGAATAATTTTAACGGGTACCAAACCTTTGTTTATTCGAATGGATGCGTTTATACAACAAGTTATGGCAGTTCAGATTTGACAGCTTTTAATTCGTCGGTAGGCACGCAGGAATGGCAGTACGTAAGCCATTTAAGTGTCTCAACAGAACCAACAGTAGGTGACTACGAGGTGTTAGTTGGGTTTTCAAATAGTAATGTAATAAGTGCAATAAATAATACAAATGGCATATTAAACTGGAATGCAACCTTATCTTCATCTCCCAGTGCAAGTATATCTTTTTATAATAATACATTTTTCGTACCTACACTTAATAACAGATTATATGCAATATCAGATTCTGGGAAAATATTGTGGAATATCTCAATGAATACTGTTTCACTAAGGAAAACAGAGGAATTTAATAATACAGTGTATGTATCTGGAATGAATGGGTATTTGTATGCTTACAATGCTACAACAGGAAAGTTAAACTGGGATTTTTTGAGTGGTAACGATGAAAGTATATGGTCTTCCCCCTTAATAGAAAATAATATGCTTTATTTTGCAACTGCAAATGGCATGGTTTATGATATAAATTCAACCAATGGAAAATTAATATGGTATTACAACATAGGCGAGCCTATCAGGAGTAACCTTGTAATTTCTGATAATGAATTAGTGGGATTAACTGAATACGGAACATTATTTGCATTCGGTAATAATAGTTCAGTAAACGATAAAAGTTCAATTTTTTCCCCATCAGCCAATGAATACCATGGTAATTATACACACAATGGAATGTACTCAAGTTCAGGACCCAACAGCATTAAAAATCTTATATGGACTTATGATTTTGGTCAGGGTAATACAGGAATGACAGCCACAAAATACGGTTTGGTTCTTTCATCACCTGGAGATTGTATGGGAGAAGCTGATGATTATTCGTTAGGTTTTCCAGTACTAAATAGTACAACTGGAGAAGTAAAAGAGCTTTACACAGCTCCGCCTCAATATAGTGGTTGGGGGTGGTTTGTTGAAAATAAATATATACCAACACAAGCAGGTATTTCCATGTATAGCGTTTATTATAATGATGCTCCCGGTTATGGGATTTATGGAACCGGTAACGCATTTTATGGTGATTCCCCTTATAATAGTGCGGAGCATATTGGGGAATTGCAGGGCACATATACATTTAGGACTTGTGAATAAATAACATTTATTTTTATATTAGAAGTTG